>NZ_JAXDEQ010000040.1:0-56320 GCF_035065025.1 Pseudomonas sp. YuFO8
CGATGTTCATGGGCATCTACATGCGCTACATCCGCCCGGGCCGCATCGGTGAGATTTCCGTGATCGGCGTATTGCTGCTGCTGGGGTCGATCTGGCTGGGTGGGCAGATTGCTGCGGATCCGGTCTGGGCCAAGGCCTTCACCTTCAATGGCGTTCAGATTACGTGGATGCTGGTCGGTTACGGTTTCGTGGCAGCTTCGTTACCGGTCTGGCTGATCCTGGCACCGCGTGACTACCTGTCGACGTTCCTGAAAATCGGCACCATCGTGGCCCTGGCGATCGGCATCCTGATCACCATGCCCGAGCTGAAAATGCCGGCGCTGACCCAATTTGTCGATGGCACTGGCCCGGTGTGGAAGGGCGGTCTGTTCCCGTTCCTGTTCATCACCATCGCCTGTGGCGCGGTCTCGGGTTTCCACGCGCTGATCTCCTCCGGCACCACGCCGAAACTGCTGGATAACGAGGTTAACTCCCGTTACATCGGTTATGGCGCCATGCTGATGGAATCCTTCGTGGCCATCATGGCCATGGTCGCCGCATCGGTGATCGAGCCAGGCGTGTACTTCGCCATGAACAGCCCCGCCGCAGTTGTGGGCGGTGACGTGATGGCTGTGGCGCAAACCGTCAGCAGCTGGGGTTTTGCAATCACCCCGGAAGCGCTGCAGGCAGTAGCGCACGACATCGGTGAAACCACAATCCTGGCCCGTGCCGGCGGTGCACCGACCCTGGCGGTCGGCATCGCGCAGATCCTGCACAGTGTGCTGCCGGGTGAAAACACCATGGCGTTCTGGTACCACTTCGCGATCCTGTTCGAAGCGCTGTTCATCCTGACCGCGGTGGACGCCGGTACCCGTGCCGGCCGTTTCATGCTGCAGGACCTGCTCGGCTCTTTCGTCCCATCGCTCAAGCGCACCGAATCCTGGACCGCCAACCTGATCGCCACCGCCGGCTGTGTGGCGATGTGGGGTTACCTGCTGTACCAGGGCGTGATCGATCCGTTGGGTGGCATCAATACCCTGTGGCCACTGTTCGGCATCTCCAACCAGATGCTGGCCGGTATCGCGCTGATGCTCGGCACCGTGGTGCTGATCAAGATGAAGCGCCAGCGTTATGTGTGGGTCACCTTGTTGCCTGCCGTGTGGCTGCTGATCTGCACCACCACCGCCGGCTTCATCAAGCTGTTCGACGCCAACCCGGCGATCGGCTTCCTGGCCCTGGCGAAAAAATACAGCGATGCCCTGGCCAACGGTCAGATCCTCGCCCCGGCCAAGGACATCACTCAGATGCAGCACGTGATCTTCAACGCCTACACCAACGCCACGCTGACTGCGCTGTTCCTGTTCGTGGTATTCAGCATCCTGTTCTACGCACTCAAGGTCGGTATTTCTGCCTGGGGTACGAAAGAACGCACGGACAAGGAAGCGCCGTTCCAGGCGCTTCCGGATGCGTAACCAGAGGATTGCAGCATGTTCAATGACCTGAGTCGCCTCGGTAAATACCTCGGTCAGGCAGCGCGCCTGATGGTCGGCATGCCCGACTACGACAACTACGTCGAGCATATGCAAACAAAGCACCCGGACAAACCGGTGATGAGCTACGAGATGTTCTTTCGGGAACGCCAGGAGGCTCGTTACGGTGGCAAGGGTGGGCCGAAGTGTTGTTGATACAACACGCCTAGGCGACACACCACTGTAGGAGCCCGGCTTGCCGGCGAAAGCGATCTTCCGGACGCCTTCGCCGGCAAGCCGGGCTCCTACAGTTTTATCAGCGCATGGGAGATTTTCGTTTTGCTCACTCCAATCCCGGTCACGATCCTCAGCGGCTTCCTCGGCGCCGGCAAAACCACGCTGTTGCGCCACCTGCTCAAAGCCGAGCATGGGCTGAAAATCGCCGTGATCGAAAATGAATTCAGCGACGCCGGCATTGACACCCAACTGTTGGGTGACGAGCCGGTTCAAGTCATGACGCTGTCCAACGGCTGCGTCTGTTGCACCATCCACACCGACCTGACCAAGGCCCTGTATCTGCTGCTCGAACGTCTCGACAGTGGCGAAATCGCCTTCGACCGCCTGGTGATCGAGTGCACCGGCCTCGCCGACCCGGCTCCGGTGGCGCAAACCTTCTTCATCGACGAGGAGCTGCGCGAGCGCTACATCCTCGACGGCATCATCACCTTGGTGGACGCGGCACACGCCGAGCAGCATCTGACCCAGACCATCGCCCAGGCGCAAATCGGTTTCGCCGACCGGCTGCTGGTGAGCAAGCGTGATCTGGTGGACGAACCTGCGTTCACCGCGTTGAGCGAACGCCTGACCCGTATCAATCGCCGTGCACCGATCCGCGTGGTCGACCACGGCAAGATCGACCTGGCCGAACTGCTCGACGTGCGTGGTTTCAATCTCAATGCCGATCTTGGTGGTGGCGTGAGTTTGCGCCCGGTCAGTCAGGCGCCGTCCGTCGACCGTATTTCCAGCCTGGTGCTGCGCACCGACAAGCCGCTGGATATCGACAAGCTCAGCGAGTTCATGAACGAACTGCTGGAAGACCACGGCAAGCAACTGCTGCGCTACAAGGGCGTTTTGAACATCGTCGGCGAACCGCGCCGCATGGTGTTTCAGGGGGTTCTTAAGTTGTACGGTTTCGACTGGGACACCGAGTGGGCCGACGATGAAGCGCGCGAAAGCGTGATCGTGTTCATTGCCGATGATTTGCCGGAAGAAAAGATTCGCCAGGGGTTCGCTCGAGTGGCGGCGAACTAACCGGCAATACGCTTGCGGTTGGAGAGCGGTTGAGCGTTCAGCAATACCGCCTCCAGATAATCCAGATGCCGGTTAAGTAATGTCGCTGCCATCACGGCATCCCTACGCGTTAGCGCATCCACTATTTTCTCGTGCACCTGCCAGGCGCAATAGTCCTCCCCGCACACCTCAAGTTGCGCAATCGCCAGCGAACTCGCTGGCACCAGGCTGCCGAGAAAATGCGCCAACGGTGCATTGCCCGCCATTTCTGCCAACTGTAGGTGAAACTCTCCTGACAGACGTATTGCCCGGCCACGCTCAGTGCATTGACGCTCGCGATCGACCAACGCGCTCAGGCGCTTCAAGGCTTGCGTGCAGGGCCGCTGGCAGGCCAGCTTCACCAGCATGAGCTCGGTCAGTCGCCGCGCATGCAGCGTTTGCCGAACTTGATCGACATTGAGCGCCGCTACACGGGGGCGATGATTGACCCGCAGAATAATGATCTGCTGATGGGACAGTCGCATCAGCACATCACGCATGTCACTGCGCCTTGCACCGAACATTTGCGCCAGGCTTTCTTCGGTAAAGCGACTGGCCTCATGGATGCGCTGTTCAAGAATGGCGTCGAGGACCCGCGAGTACAGATCATCCGCCGCCGGTGGAAAGGGCAGGGTCGTAAGCGTTTGCGGTGAAACGAAGCTGTTCATGGCCAATCTCCAGTTCGAAGAGGGTTCAACTGCCAAGGTTGTCGTCCGGGATGTTCAGTTCAATGCCCATGCGCTGGCCCTCGCGAAGGATGTGCCGACGCATCTCGGCACTGGCCTGGGCGCTGTTCTTGCTGCGGATCGCCCGCACCACCGCTTCGTTTTCTTCGAGGCGTTCGGCCAGATGTTCCGGGGAATTGCGCAGCACTTCGGCGCTTTGTTTGAGCGCATTGCTGGTCTGCTGGACAACGCTCTGGAAGATCGGGTTCGAGGTCAGGGTGAAGAGTTCTTCGTGGAACGCAATGTAGGCGCTCACCCCGGCTTCGCTGTCGTTGGCCTCCAGGGCTTCGCGCATGTCCATCAGGGTCAGGCGCAGTTGCCCGACTTCCTTGCTGCTGATCGACTGCGCCACCAGACCGACGATGAACGGCTCAAGGGTGTAGCGCAGTTGCAGTACGTCTTCCAGGCTTGCGGCGGCCACGGCACTGTCGTGCTGTTGGCTGTCGGCAAGATTGGCCTCCAGGACCACCACCCCTTTACCCGGCATGGACCGCACCAGACCGAGGGTTTCGAGCACGATGACGGCTTCTCGCAGGCTGGGGCGGCTGATACCCAGTTGTTCGGCCAACTCGCGTTGCCCTGGCAGCATGTCACCGGAACGCCACTGACCGCGGGCCAGCGCGGCCCGAAGTTTTTCTACGACTGAATTTACAACGGTCGACGAGGTAATCACTGTTCGCTCCATGAGCTCAAAAACGGTTTGGCCATGCCTGCCCGGGAGCAGGCACGGCGTTCATTCAAAATTCCTGCTGATGGGCCGCAGCCACCGGTTTTCTCGGCTGGAAGGTATAACCCACCTGGCCGGAAAGCACTTTGTTCGCTCGCTCCACATCGATGTCTTTTTCCCAGCGAGCGATCGCCACGGTGGCCACGCAGTTGCCGATCAGGTTGGTCAGGGCCCGGCCGATCCCCATGAACCAGTCCACGGCCAACACCAGCACCAGGCCCACCACGGGAATAGCCGGGATTGCCGTCAGCGTGGCCGCCAGAATCACCAGGGCCGAACCCGGGATGCCGTGTGCGCCTTTGGAGGTGATCAAGGACACCAATAGAATCGTCAGCAAGTCGGTCATGGCCAGCGGCGTACCGGTGGCATTGGCGATGAACACGATGGCCAGGGTCAGGTAGATCGAGAAACCGTCGAGGTTGAACGAATATCCGGTGGGAATCACCAACCCGACCGTCGAGCTGCCGATACCCAGATGCTCAAGCTTGCGCATGATTTGTGGCAGCACAGCGTCTGACGAGGCGGTGCCCATGACGATCAGCAGTTCTTCGCGCAGGTACTTGAGCAAAGGCCACATCTTCAGGCCGGAAAGACGCATGACCAGGCCGAGAATCAGCGCCACGAAGGCCACGCAGGTCAGGTAAAACAGGCCGACCAGACTGCCCAGATGCTGCAGCGAGTCCAGGCCGTATTTGCTGGTGGTGAAGGCGATCGCGCCGAATACGCCGATCGGTGCCAGTCGCACGATCATGCCCATGATGCGGAAGATCACATGGCTGAGTTCGTTGATCAGTCGCGAAATGCCCGACGCCGCTTCTCCCACCAGATTCAGGGCGCTGCCGAACAACACCGAAAACAGCAGGACTTGCAGGATGTTGTTATCGGCAAATGCACCGATCACCGAGGTCGGAATCAGGTCCATCAGGAACTGTGTGGTGGTGTGCATGTGCTGGCCGCGCTGGGCGATATCGCCCATGTCAGCCGCAGAAAGCTGTTCCAGATGAATGTTCGCGCCACTGCCGATACCGGTGCTGAAGGCGAACACCAGGCCGATCACCAGGGCAATGGTGGTCAAGACTTCAAAATAGATCACGGATTTCAGGCCGATACGGCCGACCTTCTTCAGGTCGCCGGCACCGCTGATGCCGCTGACCACGACGCAGAACACGATCAGGCCGATGAGCATCTTGATCAGCTTGATGAAACCGTCCCCGAGGGGTTTGAGCTGAGCGGAGTATTCGGGAAGGGTCAGCCCGCAGACGATGCCGAGCACCAGTCCGAGAACCACTTGGAGGAAGATTGAACGCGAGCACCATCTGAGCATGGGAGGAATCCTGGTCGGTGTCCTGGCTGCCGAGTTTGAGGGCTTTCGGCTTCAGGACTTAATTATTGTGGTCTTACCGGTATGTCCAGTGCAGGCGCAGTCTAGGCGTGGACTTCGGGTGATCGCAAGGGAAAATGTTGAAATTGGCATGACCGGTCTTACCAGTTGAATGGCAAGGCCCGGTCTTGAGCGGTTTGGGTCTGTGAAAAAAATCGAATCGGGTTCAAGGGGGAAGTCGAGGCGCTTTCGGATCAGTTTTAGACTTCGTCCGGATTGTCGACATAAGAGGCATTGCGCTCGATGATGTTCAGGTGAAAGACCACGTTGCTCCCGCCTCCGCCTGCATTGACATGATGACCATCGTGGGAATAAATATATTTCGTACCGGTAAGCGGGACCCCATGAGTGGTCTGGATCGTTAAGGACAATTTATTGGAAGAGATGTCATCCAATGTAATCACGTTGCCGTTTTTGTCGAGAAGGTTGAAATTGGCAGCGTCTTTATTTTCTGTTGCAATAATGGTTTTGTATTTGTTCATGCCGAGGATGCTTCCGTAATAGGCGCCTGGCGTGCGTATGTAAATATGGTAGTGGTTTGCGGTGCACCTGAAATAAAATCTTAAAGTGTCGTGGGGGGTTTTGCTGTCCGCAAAAAGATAGTTGGAAATATCTAGTGTGCCTTCGTACTTATAATGCTTAGGGGGTTGCATGGTGACTTTTTTGTTATGGGTCAGTCGAGGGAAGTGCAGGTGACCGAAATTGGTGGACAGTTCGGCAATGAAGGATTTTTGACGATCGGTGCTCATTTTATCTTCCTTGATAAAGTTTCAACTGTTGGTTGGAGTTACTTAGATTTCATCTGGGGTGCTTAGGTAAGTCGCATTTCTTTCATGAATTTTCAATCTGCAAAGCAGGGGTGTCTGTCCCTTGTTGGCGATGTATGTGTACTTTGAGCCGTATAGATTTTGGCGGTGGAGGAGGCCGGATCCACTGACTTGGATGTAGGTCTCCAGGCTGTCTTCCCTGATGTCGTCCAGTGTCATAGCCCTGTTGTGACGATTGATCAAGTTGAATGTCGTGGAACCGGCAATGGGGAATGCGCCGACAAACCCGGATGTATCGACACTGATGCACTTTCCGAAATACGGGCCTGGTGTCCGGATATAGAGTCTGTAGCCATAATTTGTATATCTGAAATAGAGTAATAGGCCGGGTATGGCATCTGCTGAAATTTCAGGGTGCAGCCCAAGCCGGTGGGAGTCGTCTCTGCGTGGTGGTGGGCCGGTAAAAAAGCCACCACTGGCAAATACACTACTGGCGATGGCTGGCTCGCCATGTAGCAAGTCGAGAAAGTGCAACGGTATGTTGTCTGTGCCTAGTGTCGCAATAAATGATTTTTGCCGGTCTGTAGTCATTGTCTTGTCTCGCTATTCGTTTGGTTGTAGCGCTTGTTTGAGTGGGTTTGTGCTCAAGCTGAAAGTGCTTTCCTTGGAATATAGCGATTCTAATAAAAGTGGCGTGATTTAAATTAAGGCAGGGTTTTTCCAGGGTTTTATTAAATGGCTGGTTGCCGTTTTGTTAGTTTGTCTGGAATGTCGACGTCGCGGGTTATAAAAGAATTGACGCATAAAAAACCCGACCACAGAGGGTCGGGTTTTTGTCTGGCTCGGTAAAGCGCTGTAATTAAGCGCCGTACACCGGCAGCTTCTTGCAGATCGCCTTGACCTTCTCACGAACGGCATCGATCACCGCTTCGTTGTTCAGGTCCGCCAGGATGTCGCAGATCCAGCCGGCCAGTTCCTTGCACTCTGCTTCCTTGAAGCCGCGAGTGGTCACAGCCGGGGTGCCGAAGCGCAGGCCGGAGGTGACGAACGGGGAGCGTGGGTCGTTTGGCACGGAGTTCTTGTTCACGGTGATGAACGCTTTGCCCAAGGCGGCGTCGGCATCTTTACCGGAGATTTCCTGCTTGATCAGCGACAGCAGGAACAGGTGGTTTTCAGTACCACCGGAAACCACGTCAAAACCGCGCTCGATGAACACGCCGGCCATGGCCTTGGCGTTTTTCACCACTTGTTGCTGGTAAGCCTTGAACTCAGGCTGCAGCGCTTCCTTGAAGCAGATCGCTTTAGCGGCGATCACGTGCTCCAGCGGGCCGCCCTGGGCGCCTGGGAATACGGCGGAATTCAGCTTCTTCTCGATGTCGGCGTTGGCGCGAGCCAGGATCAGGCCGCCACGTGGACCGCGCAGGGTCTTGTGGGTGGTGGTGGTCACCACGTCAGCGAATGGAACCGGGTTCGGGTAGACGCCAGCGGCGACCAGACCGGCCACGTGGGCCATGTCGACGAACAGGTAGGCACCCACCTTGTCGGCGATTTCACGGAAGCGTGGGAAGTCGAGGATCTGCGAGTAGGCAGAGAAACCGGCCACGATCATTTTTGGCTTGTGTTCAACAGCCAGGCGCTCGACTTCGTCGTAGTCGATCAGGCCGTTGGCATCGATGCCGTACTGGATGGCGTTGTACAGCTTGCCGGAGGACGAAACGCTGGCGCCGTGGGTCAGGTGACCGCCGTGGGCCAGGCTCATGCCCAGGATGGTGTCGCCAGCCGACAGCAGGGCCAGGTAAACGGCGCTGTTGGCTTGGGAGCCGGCGTGTGGCTGAACGTTGGCGTAATCGGCGCCGAACAGTTCTTTTGCACGGTCGATGGCCAACTGCTCTACGACGTCGACGTACTCGCAACCACCGTAGTAGCGCTTGCCCGGGTAGCCTTCGGCGTACTTGTTGGTCAGTACCGAGCCTTGAGCTTCCATCACCGCGGGGCTGGTGTAGTTTTCCGAAGCGATCAGCTCAATGTGCTCTTCCTGGCGCTGAGCTTCTTGCTCCATGGCGGCAAAGAGATCGGCGTCGTACTTGGCAATAGTCAAATCACGGCTGAACATGGCGGTCCTCAAGGATCGGGGGCGGAAAAGGGGGGCATTCTAACCCAATGGGTTTTGGAAGGCATATGAAACGACATCATGTCGCAGACAAGTGGGCTTCATGACGGGATCAGTGGTGATCGTGCTGGCCCAATCGCCAGCAGGCTGGCTCCCACAGAAGTCGCGACAGCCTGCAAATTCCCTGGCCGACCTAAATTCTTGTGGGAGCCAGCCTGCTGGCGATGGCATCCCCACAAAATTTCAGTCGAACATGAAGAGGGCATCATTGCTGAACTGCACTTCAAAGGTATTGGCTGGCATTGGCCGCCCGAACAGGTACCCCTGGACCTCGTCGCAACCGTGTTCCCTGAGGAAATCAAGCTGCTCCTGGGTTTCCACACCCTCGGCGATCACCGCCAGGTTGAGGCTGTGGGCCATGGCGATGATCGCCCGGGCGATCTGCGCGTCCTGTTCGCCCGACGGCAGGCCGTCGACGAAGGTGCGGTCGATTTTCAGGACGTCGATCGGGAACTGCTTGAGGTAGTTGAGCGATGAGTAGCCCGTGCCGAAGTCGTCGACCGCGATGCTCAGGCCAAGGTTTTTCAAGCCGGCGAGAATCTGCATGGCTTCGCTGACTTCGCGCATCAGGATACTTTCGGTCAGCTCCAGCTCCAGGCATGCCGGCGGCAGGCCGGTTTCCTTCAGGATGTTGGCGATCCGTGTGCCGAGCTGGCCGTCGGAGAACTGCCGGGCGGAGATGTTCACCGACACCTTCGGCACGCGCACCTTGGCCTGATGCCAGGTCTTGAGCTGACGGCAGGCCTCGCTGATCACCCAATCGCCGACATCCACCACCAGGCCGAGCTCTTCGAGCACCGGGATGAAGTCCCCCGGCGGCACCAGGCCGCGGCGCGGATGACGCCAGCGCAGCAAGGCTTCGGTACCGGTCAGGCGTTTGCCATCGCCGCTGAATTGCGGTTGGTAATACAACACGAATTCGTTCTGTTCCAAGGCATGGCGCAGGTCGCTTTCCAGTTCCAGGCGCTCCAGGGCGCTGGCGTTCATGTCCGCCTGATAGAACTGGAAGTTGTTCTTGCCGCGTTCCTTGGCGTGGTACATCGCGGTGTCGGCGTTTTTCATCAGTTGGCTGAGTTCATTGCCGTCCTGCGGGCTCAGGGCGATGCCGATACTGGCCGTGACGAAGAACTCGCGGCCTTCGAGCACGAAGGGTTTGACCAGGCTGGCGAGAATCTGCTCGGCCACGTGAATCGCCCGGTTCAGGGCGATTTCACGGTTGGCCCGCGGTTGCAGGAGCAAGGTGAATTCATCGCCGCCCATGCGCGCGACGGTATCGTCGTCGTCGACGCAACCGAGCAGGCGCGTGGCCATTTCCTTGAGCATGCGATCACCGGCGGCATGGCCCAGGGAATCGTTGATCGGCTTGAAGCGGTCCAGGTCGAGGAACATCAACACCACCCAGGACTTCTGCCGCTCGGCGGCTTGCAACGCGGTGTGCAGGCGATCCTGGAACAGCGTGCGGTTGGGCAGGTGGGTCAGGGCGTCGTAATAGGCCAGGCGGTGAATCCGTTGTTCACTGGCCTTGCGTTCGCTGATGTCGCTGAAAAAACACACGTAACTGGCCAGGTCGCCTTCATCGTCCAGTACCGCGGTTATGCCGACCCAGGCCGGATAATGCTCGCCATTGCGGCGCCTGAGCCACACTTCGCCTTCCCAGGTGCTGTGCTGGTTCAGTTGCTTGAGCACGTAGCGCAAATGGGCTTCCTGCTGCTCGTCGACGGTGAGCATGTTCGGCAACTGGTCGAGTACCTGTTCCACGGCATACCCGCTGACACGGCTGAAGGCTTCGTTGGCCTGGACGATATAGCCGGCCGGGTCGGTGATCAGGATCGCCGAGGTCGAGTGCTCGAATACCGTGGCGGCCATTCGCAGGTCTTTCTCGGCCCGGCGTTGCTGGCTGATGTCGCGACCGACACCCAACACGCCCTCGAACGCACCGTGTTCGTCCCAGACCAATACCAGCCGCAGTTCGATGGGAATCTTGCGCCCGTCGGCGCGCAGGCAGTCGAACAGAAACAGTTGGGTTTGCACCTGGCTGCGCAACAGGGCCAGTTGTTCGGGTTTATCCAGCGCTTTGCTGACGCGATCCATCAAGTGGTAGATGCCGCTCAGCTGTTGCGGATTGGCAATGGTCGATTGCCAGCCATTCTGGAAAATCCACTCCGCTTCATAGCCCAGCACTGCCTGCACCGACGGGCTGACATAGTTGAGCGCCATGCGGTTGTCGGTGGAGAAAATCACGTCGCTGATGCTTTCAGCGAGCATCCTGTAGCGCTGCTCGCTGTCGCGCAGCGACTCACTGGCTTCAATCTGCTCGGTAACGTCCTTGGCCACGCCGATGATGCGGGTGACCTGGTCATGCTTGTCCCGTGCCAGTGCCTGCTCGCGAATGTCGAAGCGCCGCCATTCGCCGTCACGGTGGCGAAAGCGCAACTGGCACTGCATCAATTGGCTGTAACCGCCTTGCCGCTGGCTCTGGCGCGAGCGGTGGTAGTAGTCGGCATCGTCGGGGTGCAGGAGGATTTCCCAGAAGTACTCGCCCATCTGCTGCAGTTCAGTGCGGTTGTAGCCCAGCGTCTGGCCCAGATGGTGGTTGCTGAAGATCATTCGCTGGCTGATCACGTCTTGCACGTACAGGTGATCGGGCACGGTCCGCACGACGTCGGACCAGAAGCCTTCGCGCTCCTGCAGCGACAGCTCGATGAGCTTGCGGCTGGTGATATCGGTGATGCTCAGGATCACGGCCTTGAAGTCGTCCGGGTTTTGCGGCAGGCGCAACACCAGCCACAGGTGCTGGTCACGACCCCCGGCGTCCTGCAGCTTGATTTCCAGTTCAAGCTGCTGCTGTTGCTTGTGCACCGCTTCGAGGACCTGATTGCCGATGGCGCTGCCCGCCACGGGGTTGCCATCGATCAGCAGGTTCCACACTTGCTCACAGGTGTTGACGTTCAGCAGTTGCAGGGCGACCTGATTGACCTCGGTGATGCGCAGTTCCTGCAACAATTGCCGGCGCAGGTTTGGTGTCCCCAGCCAGGTTTGCAGTTGCTCGTCGCGCAGCAACTGAGCCTTGTCGAACAGGCTGCGCAGGCCCGACATGTCGAGGACGCACAGGGCCACGCCGGTGCCTTCGAAAATCTCCTGGTAGCGTCGGCGACCTTCGTGCAGTTGGCGCTGGCGACGGCGCATGTTCAGCAGGACGATGAACGGCAACATGGAAAAGGCCAGGCCCAGCAGGCATTTGCCGATGAAGGCCGGCAGCAGTTCCTCGAGTACTCGCTGACGATCGAACAGGCCTCGTAGTTGCCAGTCGCTGCCGCTCAGTGGGACGGTCAGTACGCTGTTGGCCACATCGTCCTGGGTCAGGGTGCCCGGGTTGACCTGCGGCAACGCCTGGTCGCGGCTGATGATCTGGTGATTGAAGCGGTTTTCCACCAACCACAGCGGAGCCGCCGCCGTTTCATTGAGCTTGGTCAGGGAGGCGAAAAACGTCGGTTTGAAGCGCAAGGCCCAATAGCCGCGGTTGCTGCCGCTGGATTGATGCAACAGCAAATGCACTCGCGAGCCGTCGATGGCGTTGCTGTAATAGTGGGGTTGTGCGCGACTGCGGCGCACCAGTTCCGCCAGATAGTCGGCATCTTCGCGGGTGCCAACCGTGTCACTGAGGATTCTTCCCGAGGGACTGAGCAGTGCGAGGCTCAGCAGGTCGGGCAGGGATTTTTGCAGTTTGCGCTGCAAGTCCAGTAGCTCGTCGGCACTTTGCGGCTGCTCGACAATCGGTAGCAGGTTGAGGGCGATCTGCGCGTTGAGCGCCATGTTCAGGCTGACTTGCGTGGCCAGGTCGGCGGTGTAGTCGATGGTGGCCTGGCGCTTGCTCTTCTGGGTTTCGCGCAGCTGATCCAGCAATTGCCAGAACAGCAATGCGAGCAGCAGCAACACCAGCATCGCCAAAGCGCCCTTGAGTGTGCCGCGCATGGGCGAGCCGGGTGCAACAGTCGGTGCACGGGTGATCAGGGACGGAGGGACACTGGACAAACTGTAATCCTGCGGTTTGGCTGGACTGGCGCGACGTGCACTATAAGCCGGACGCCCGAAGGGCGGCTAGCATGCCTTGAGTTGTGGCAAAGTGCCAGTCCCGCTCGGCTGGACTGCCATCTGTCATTAAGGTAGCTTTGCCGGTTACGCGGGAGCGTTCCAGCTCCTAGAATCAGACTTTTTTCAGCGCATACGCATTGGCCTCTTCAAGCGTACAGCGCGCATGGTCTGGCCAGGCCTCGCCTGCACCCTAATCATTTCATCAGTCACTGACCCAAGGTTCTCCATGGCTCAATACGTATTCACCATGCATCGGCTGGGCAAAGTTGTTCCACCGAAGCGGGAAATCCTGAAAAACATCTCCTTGTCGTTCTTCCCGGGCGCCAAGATCGGCGTGCTCGGCCTCAACGGTTCGGGTAAGTCCACCCTGTTGAAAATCATGGCAGGCGTCGACACCGAGTTCGACGGCGAAGCCCGTCCGATGCCGGACCTGAACATCGGCTACCTGCCGCAAGAGCCGCAACTGGACCCGACCAAGACCGTGCGTGAAGTGGTCGAGGAAGCGGTCAGCGTGATCAAGGATGCCCAGGCACGCCTGGACGAGGTCTACGCGGCCTACGCCGATCCGGATGCCGACTTCGACAAGCTGGCAGCCGAACAGGCCAAGCTCGAAGCCATCCTGCAGGCCAGCGACGGCCACAACCTGGAGCGTCAGCTGGAAGTCGCCGCCGATGCGCTGCGCCTGCCGGCCTGGGATGCCAAGGTTGAAGTCCTCTCCGGTGGTGAAAAACGTCGCGTGGCCCTGTGCCGCCTGCTGCTGTCCGCCCCGGACATGCTGCTGCTCGACGAACCGACCAACCACCTGGACGCCGATTCGGTTGCGTGGCTGGAGCACTTCCTGCACGACTTCCCGGGCACCGTGGTCGCGATCACGCACGACCGTTACTTCCTGGACAACGTCGCTGGCTGGATTCTGGAACTTGACCGCGGCGCGGGCATTCCTTACGAGGGCAACTATTCGGGTTGGCTGGAAGCCAAGTCCGATCGTCTGGCTGCCGAATCCAAGCAGCAGTCGGCTCACGAAAAAGCCATGAAGGAAGAACTGGAGTGGGTGCGCAAAGGCGCCAAGGCCCGCCAGTCGAAATCCAAGGCACGTCTGCAACGCTTCGAAGAAATGCAATCGCAGGAATTCCAGAAGCGCAGCGAAACCAACGAGATCTACATTCCGGCCGGTCCACGCCTGGGCGACAAGGTCATCGAGTTCAAGAACGTCACCAAGGGCTACGGCGATCGCGTATTGATCGACAACCTGTCGTTCTCCATGCCGAAAGGCGCCATCGTCGGCGTGATCGGTGGTAACGGTGCCGGTAAATCGACCCTGTTCCGCATGCTGATGGGCAAGGAAACTCCGGATTCGGGCAGCATCGAAGTCGGCGAAACCGTGCAGCTGGCCTGCGTCGACCAGAGCCGCGAAGACCTGGACGGCAGCAAGACCGTGTTCCAGCAGATCTCCGACGGTTCCGACCAGATCCGCATCGGCAACTACGAGATCCCGTCGCGCACTTACGTGGGCCGCTTCAACTTCAAGGGCGGTGACCAACAGAAGTTCGTCAAGGACCTGTCCGGTGGTGAGCGTGGTCGCTTGCACCTGGCCCTGACCCTGAAAGAGGGTGGCAACGTCCTGCTGCTCGACGAACCGTCCAACGACCTCGACGTTGAAACCCTGCGTTCCCTGGAAGAAGCCCTGCTGGACTTCCCGGGCGCCGCCATTGTGATCTCCCACGATCGGTGGTTCCTTGACCGCGTCGCGACTCACATCCTGGCGTACGAAGACGACTCGCAAGCGGTGTTCTTCGAAGGTAACTACACCGAATACGAAGCCGATCGCAAAAAGCGTCTTGGCGAAGCCGCTGCCCAGCCGCACCGGGTACGCCACAAGAAACTGGCCTGATTTGGGTTGGTTGCATGAAAAAGCGGAGCCTTCGGGCTCCGTTTTTTTTGCGTGTGTATTCACTGGCACCGAGTCTCGTTCTTCACGAGCAAGCCCTCTCCCACATTTTGAAATGCGTTCCCCTGTGGGAGCGGGCTTGCTCGCGAAGGCGGGCTAACTGATGGTGCAAAACTGGATTTTGAAATCCCTGTTTGGGTGCAAAAACACCGCGGAAACAGGTTGAATTTATATCCTGTGCACCATTTAATTTCATAAAAGCGACATTCTGCGCTGTTCCTGTGCGCGATTGGTTTGTTAAAGTCCGGCTCAAATCTTCCAATGACAATAAATTTGCCGAGACTTTTCCATGATCGAATCCGTCGACTCCTTCCTTGCCCGCCTGAAAAAACGCGACCCGGACCAGCCTGAATTCCATCAAGCCGTCGAAGAGGTGCTGCGTAGCCTGTGGCCCTTTCTTGAAGCCAATCCACACTATCTGACCTCCGGCATTCTTGAGCGTATCTGCGAGCCTGAGCGGGCCGTCGTGTTCCGCGTGTCCTGGGTCGACGATCACGGCAAGGTGCAGGTCAATCGCGGTTTCCGTATCCAGATGAACAGCGCCATCGGTCCGTACAAGGGCGGTCTGCGTTTCCATCCGTCGGTGAACCTGGGTGTCCTGAAGTTCCTCGCCTTCGAGCAGACCTTCAAGAACTCGCTGACGTCGCTGCCGATGGGCGGCGGCAAGGGTGGTTCGGATTTCGACCCCAAAGGCAAGAGCGATGCCGAAGTCATGCGCTTCTGCCAGGCCTTCATGAGCGAGCTGTACCGCCACATCGGTGCCGATGTCGACGTGCCGGCCGGTGACATCGGTGTCGGTGCCCGTGAAATCGGCTTCCTGTTCGGACAGTACAAGCGCTTGAGCAACCAGTTCACCAGCGTGTTGACCGGCAAGGGCCCGAGCTACGGCGGCAGCCTGATCCGCCCTGAGGCCACCGGCTTCGGTTGCGTGTACTTCGCCGAGGAAATGCTCAAGCGTCGCGGTGAAACCGTCGAAGGCAAACGCGTGGCCATCTCGGGTTCCGGCAACGTTGCGCAATACGCTGCGCGCAAGGTCATGGACCTGGGCGGCAAAGTGATTTCGCTGTCCGACTCCGAAGGCACGCTGTACTGCGAAAGCGGGCTGACCGAGGCGCAATGGCAGGCGGTGCTGGAACTGAAAAACGTCCAGCGCGGACGCATCAGCGAACTGGCCGGTCGTTTTGGCCTGGAGTTCCTGGCTGGCCAGCATCCATGGGGGCTGAGCTGCGACATCGCGCTGCCGTGCGCCACGCAGAACGAACTGGATGCCGATGCGGCACGGGCGTTGCTGCGCAATGGCTGCATCTGTGTGGCGGAAGGCGCGAACATGCCGACCACCCTCGAAGCCGTCGACCTGTTCATCGAGGCAGGCATCCTGTTCGCGCCGGGCAAGGCGTCGAATGCCGGTGGGGTGGCCGTCAGCGGCCTGGAGATGTCGCAGAACGCCATGCGCCTGCTCTGGACTGGTGGTGAGGTGGACAGCAAGCTGCACGCGATCATGCAGTCGATCCACCACGCCTGCGTGCATTACGGGGAAGAAAACGGTCAGGTCAACTACGTCAAGGGCGCGAACATCGCCGGTTTCGTCAAGGTTGCCGACGCCATGCTCGCCCAGGGTGTGGTTTAAGCCGGTTCGATGCGGATGATCTCGATCAGTTGATCGCCGGCAGGGCGTTGCCATAGCACCTCGTCACCGAGTTGCGCTCCGAGCAGCGCCCGGCCCAGCGGAGACCCCCAGTTGATCAGGCCGGCTGGCGCGTCAGCCTGATCTTCCCCCACCAGTTGCACGGTCAGCTCCGTGTCCTTTTCGTCGGCGAAGGTTACTCGACTGCCAATCTGTACTTTTTCCGTTGAGCTCGGGGGCGGTACAAGCTGAGCACTTTGCAGGCGCTGGCTGAAATACCTCAAGTCGCGCTGAAGGTCTGCCTCTCGCTGCTTGTTGGCCAAGTCTCCTTGTGCGCTCAGTTCTCCCAACAGGTTCTGCAACTCGGCGACCTTCGCCTGCAATTGGGCGAGACCAGTGGGCGTAACGTAATTGGGCTGCGCGCTGACCTGCCGTTCAACTGGCTGATCAGCTTGTGCAGCAGCATTATCTTCATTGACGAAGGCACGACTCATGGTTTTCTCCCGTTATAGGGGTTAGGCCATGGTTGCAGGCATTTGGTTGCGTCAGTAGTGATACCACTTCACCTCGAGCATCACTTCATTCTCGGGCGTGGCCAGGTGGCTGAATTCGCGCTGGGCACTCAGGCGCAGACCGAGGTTGCGTGACAATTCCCACTGCTGGTTCAGGCTCAGGCTACGGCGCACTTCACCGTTGGTGAAGAAATCGCCTTTCGCCTCCAGGCTCAGATTGCCCAGCGGGTTTTTCCACAGCAGACCCGTGTTGAACCCCGCCGCCGGAGAGATGAATTCGGCGAAATCATTGTTGTGCTCCACGCGCACGGTGCCCAGGGCAAAACCGAGGGTGTCGTCGGCCAGTTGCCAGGTTCCACCGCCTCCACCATTGACGTGGCTGACCAGGGTTTCATCATCATGCTTGCCCGGCACCCGCTCCAGGCCGCCGGTGACCTGCCACGACAGCGGTTGCAGCAACTCGTTGCGCGGGGTCAGGGAGCGAATCGTCGCCAGGTCCAGTTGCTGCACTTGCCAGTCATTGCCTTCGTACTGGCGCAGTTTCAATTGCAGGATTTCGATCTGAGCGCCGAGGGGGAAGCTTTCGGCGTTGTCGTTGAGGTCGTGATAGGCCATGCGCAGGCCGTACTCGCCAAAGGCACGATCACCGCGGGTGCCGAGGCCGGCCTGCCAGGTGCGGGATTCGTGGCCATCTTCCGGAAGCCCGGGTTGCGGGATATCGAGCTCTGGTGCGGGGTTCTGGTTGATCGCCCGCAGCAGTTCGAAACTGCGCTGTGCCCGTTGCGGGTCGCGCTCCTGACCATTGGCGCGGTAGCGCTCCAGTCGATAGGCCGCATCGATGATCAACGCTTGGCGCGCGCGGGGTTGTGCCTTGAATTCGGGTGTTTGCAGTTGCTTCTGGTCAGCGCTGACTTTCAGCACCCACTGCTGTTCTTCGTCGGTCAGTGTCTCGGCGCGACTCAGCAGTTCGCGCTCGCGGGAAGGGCGGTACTGGATGGACTCCACCAGCCCGGCTTCTTTTACGGCCTTGACGGTGTCTGTGGGAATGGCGGTCAGCGGGAATTGCCCGGTCAGGCGCAGGCTCGGGCGCGCCACTTGCAGCAGTTCCAACAGGCGATAGGAGCAGTTTTCGTCGAAGAAGAAATAATCGAACTGAATCTGTTTCAGCTCCCAGACGTGCTCGACCATCCGCGCCGTTTCCTGCTGGGTCAGGTTCAGCCGGTACTCCCACAAGTCGCGGTTTTCGAGGCTGCGGTATTCCGAGAGTTTTTCCTGGTAAGGCACTAGTGCAAACAGTCCCGGATAGCCACCCATCAAGCCTTTCCATGCGTACAGGATGCTGTTGTCCGACCCCTCGATGTAGGCGCCGAAGTTGATCGCGTAACTGAGCAGCGAGGTCTTGTCGCTTTGTACATCGGCCTGATCAATGCGCAGCAGCGTGTGGCCGAACATCGATGACGGGCTGTTCAGGTAGGCTGCCGGAAAGATCATCACCGCGCTGTGGGGCGAGACGTCCTTGAACCATTGCTTGAATTCGGCGCAGTCCGGTGCCGGAAGATCGGTCAGGTTGAGCTGCGCTTTCAGCCAGCGGGTACGGGCCGGATAGACGCACTGCGCATGCTGTTCACCCGCACTGGCAGGGGCGTACAGCGCTTGCACGGTGGCTGCCAGTTCATGGTCCGGATGTTCGTTGCCATCGGCGGCGAGAAAGAATTTTTTGTCGCTGACATAGCTGCGCCAGCCACCGAGCTTGGCGGTTTCGTAGTGACCGAGGGAGATCCAGAAAGGATCGTTGGCCAGCTGCTGCAAACGTTGGGGATCGATATGAGGCGCGGCGGACAGCGGGGCGCAGACACAGAGCGCCAGCCAGGCAAGGCGTTTGAGCATAAGTGGCAACTTGAACAGGAAAAAATAAAGACCCAGCACAATGGATGCAATTCAACTGTAGGAGCTGGCTTGCCAGCGATGGTCGTTAACGATGACGCGTGTTGACTGGATGAACACAGCGCCTATGAGGCCATCGCTGGCTAGCCAGCTCCTACAGTTGCATGACATTACCCAAAGAGGGGCAGGTCCAAAAAATAAAACCCCGCTTCCCGAAAGAAGCGGGGCGGGTCGAGCTTATGCCTGAGTGGCGTACTTGGCCAGACGAGGATCGCTCTTCAGAACGGCCAGTGTGTTGGTATGCACATCTTCCGCGGTCACGTCAGCCTTGCTGAAGATCTGCTGGAAGTGCTCGTGAGTGACAGCGGCGAAGTGCGCACGGTCTTCCGGCGCCACGCCCAGTACCACGGCGTAGGTGGTCAGCGCTTCGCCCTGACCTTTAGCCATGTCTTCGGACAGCTCGTTCATCATGCCATTCATGGCAAACCAGGATTTGCCGCCATAGGTCAGCGACGCGTTGGTCGAGCAACCGTTGGTACCAGAAGTCATACCGAAAGTTGCGTTGCCGGAAGTGCCGTTGGTGGTGGATGCCAGGAAGTGAGCCGGGGTGCCACGCTGACCTTCGAACAGCATGTTGCCCCAACCGCAATCCGGACCGCCTGGCGCCTGCGCCATGGCGTTGATGGATACAGCGGTGAAGAGAGTACCGAGAAGAATCCGTTTCATAGCTTTTTTCTCTTTGTGTGCATACCAATGGACAAGGGTGCTGGCGCCTACCTGACACCAGTTGGGCCGGTTATTAGTCCAGCCGCGCAGTTTGGAGTTTAGGCACGATCCCGTGGTTCCGTGATTTTTTGCTAAAACTTCACTGCAATCGCGGATTTGCCCCCGGCCCGCCTGGGGCTGGTGGCTTGTCTATGCTTTGCCATGAGGCGCGCCTTGCAAGTGAGGTATGGGCAGCGCCAGAATGCCGCTATCTGCCCCGCCTGATTGTTAAGGAAGCCCGATGCCTGATCCTGTTGCTGCCAGCTTGCGTCTAGCGCCCGAAGCGCTGACCCGTCCGTTTTCCGCTGAACAGTTCAGCTTCTCTACCACCAATGATCTGGAGCCCTTTCGCGGTGTGCTTGGCCAGGAACGCGCGGTCGAAGCCTTGCAGTTCGGTGTGGCCATGCCACGCCCCGGTTACAACGTATTCGTCATGGGCGAGCCTGGCACCGGTCGCTTCTCGTTCGTCAAACGCTACCTGAAGGCCGAAGGCAAGCGCCTGCAGACCCCGGCGGACTGGGTCTACGTCAATAATTTCGATGAACCGCGCGAACCGCGCGCCCTGGAGTTGCCGTCGGGCACCGCCGGTGCCTTCATCGGTGATATCAACGGCTTGATCGACAACCTGCTGGCGACCTTTCCGGCGGTGTTCGAGCACCCGTCCTACCAGCAGAAAAAAAGCGCCATCGACCGCGCCTTCAACCAGCGCTACGACAAGGCGCTGGACGTGATCGAGCGGCTGGCGCTGGAAAAAGAGGTCGCGCTGTACCGCGACAGCAGCAACATCGCCTTCACCCCGATGCTCGAAGGCAAGGCGCTGGACGAGGCGGAGTTCGCCCAATTGCCGGAAGCCGAGCGCGAACGCTTCCATGAGGATATTTCCAACCTCGAAGAGCGCCTGAACGAGGAGCTCGCCAGCCTGCCGCAATGGAAGCGCGAGTCGAGCAATCAACTGCGCCATCTCAACGAAGAGACCATTACCCTGGCCCTGCAGCCATTGCTGTCGCCGTTGTCGGAGAAATACGCCGAGAACGCCGCGGTGTGCGGTTACCTGCAAGCGATGCAGGTGTATCTGCTCAAGACCGTGGTCGAGCAACTGGTCGACGACAGCAAGACCGATGCGGTCGCCCGCAAGCTGCTGGAGGAGCAATACGCGCCGAGCCTGGTGGTCGGGCATTCGGCCAGTGGTGGCGCGCCCGTGGTGTTCGAGCCGCATCCGACCTACGAAAACCTGTTCGGCCGCATCGAGTACAGCACCGACCAGGGCGCGCTCTACACCACCTATCGGCAACTGCGACCGGGTGCGTTGCACCGGGCCAACGGCGGCTTCCTGATCCTGGAAGCGGATAAGATGCTCAGCGAACCGTTCGTGTGGGATGCGCTGAAGCGCGCCCTGCAATCGCGCAAACTGAAAATGGAATCGCCACTGGGCGAGATGGGCCGTTTCGCCACCGTCACCCTGACGCCGCAGCACATTCCATTGCAGGTCAAGGTCGTCATCATCGGCGCCCGCCAGCTCTACTACACGCTGCAAGACCTCGATCCGGACTTCCAGGAAATGTTTCGCGTCCTGGTGGATTTCGATGAAGACATTCCGATGGTCGACGAGAGCCTGGAGCAGTTCGCCCAGTTGCTCAAGACCCGAACTTCCGAGGAAGGCATGGCGCCGTTGACCGCCGATGCGGTGGCGCGCCTGGCAACCTACAGCGCACGCCTGGCCGAGCATCAGGGACGCTTGTCGGCGCGCATCGGCGATCTGTTCCAGCTGGTCAGCGAGGCGGACTTCATACGTCACCTGGCCGGCGATGAGATGACCGACGCCGGGCACATCGAGCGCGCGCTCAAGGCCAAGGCTACTCGCACGGGACGTGTGTCGGCGCGGATTCTAGATGACATGCTGGCGGGGATCATCCTGATCGACACCGCGGGCGCGGCGGTCGGCAAGTGCAACGGCCTGACAGTGCTGGAAGTCGGTGACTCGGCCTTCGGTGTACCGGCGCGGATTTCCGCCACGGTGTACCCGGGTGGCAGCGGCATCGTCGACATCGAGCGTGAGGTCAACCTCGGTCAACCGATTCACTCCAAAGGGGTGATGATCCTCACCGGTTACCTGGGCAGCCGTTACGCCCAGGAGTTTCCGCTGGCGATCTCCGCGAGCATCGCGCTGGAGCAGTCCTACGGTTACGTCGACGGTGACAGTGCGTCCCTGGGCGAGGCGTGCACCCTGATCTCGGCCTTGTCGAAAACCCCGCTCAAGCAGTGCTTTGCGATTACCGGCTCGATCAACCAGTTCGGTGAAGTGCAGGCCGTGGGCGGCGTCAACGAGAAGATCGAAGGCTTCTTCCGTCTCTGCGAAGCCCGCGGGCTGACGGGCGAGCAGGGCGCGATCATTCCCCACGCCAACGTCGCCACCTTGATGCTCGATGAGAAAGTGCTGGCGGCGGTGCGCGCCGGTCAGTTCCACGTCTACGCCGTGCGCCAGGCTGACGAGGCGCTGAGCCTGCTGGTGGGCGAGCCGGCGGGCGAGCCCGATGAGAATGGCGAGTTCCCTGAAGGTAGCGTCAACGCACGGGTGGTGGAGCGCTTGCGGGTGATCGCGGAGATGATCAGCGAGGAAGATCTGAAAGAGGCTGAAAAGGAAATGGCGGTCGAGGCGCTGGTGGAGGCCAAGCCGGCCTGACCCTGAGACTCCCCGATCCACCTGTAGGAGCAAGCTTGCTCGCGATAGCGATCTTTCAGACAACAACGATGTTGACTGTCACTCCGCCATCGCGAGCAAACTTGCTCCTACAGTTCAATCGGGTGAAACCTGAAAAAGTGCCATCACTCTGGCGCCAATATTCACACTATGACCATTCGGCGCCTTCTGGTCTTACTTGACGTGCTAGTCAGACTTTTCCTCTATTCTCTGCTCAAGGATATCGACAGTATCACTGGATCGAGACAGCCTTCCCGTGGAGGCTGAATACCGGATCTACCGAGGGTCGCCGCCATGTCGCGCAACCTCTGTCTCACCCGTCAATGCCTGGGTCTTGTGACCCGTATCGAATGCGCCATCAAGCCGCTGGCTGGCGATACGGGCATGTGGACCTTGCTCTTCGCCGCCGGAATGGCTGGCGAACAACCTTCAGCCATCAAGGCCCAAGGCCCGTTCCATGGCCCTTTTGTAGCCGAGTCCATCCTCGATACCATCGTTGAAAGCCTGACCCTGCACGGCTATGAACTGGCCGATGACCCGCAGATCTGGTGCCTGCATCTGCAAGCCCAGTTGCGGGAAATCAACGGTGGCCGTTGTCGTAACGTGGGTGGCTTCGAGTTCCGGCCCGAGCACTGACAGCGCTATTGGGGCTGGCTGGACATGTCAGCCTTGTCGAGCTTGACCTCGAAACCGTATTGCACGGTGGCGAGGTCAGTTCGTTGATAGGTTTCCAGGCGCGTGGGTTGCCCGTAGAAGTAATGCACGGCAAATAACGCAGGGCCTTCTGTGCTCGCGTCATGGCTGACTGCAAGAATTTCCTTCAAGTAGTTACCGCTGTCATCCTTGGCAAAAAACCGCCAGTCCTGTTCGGGAAACAATTTCGCATCCACCACCAGTGCATTGCCCTTGAGTTCAAGGCCCTTGGGCAATTGACGGGCATCGTAGGCCTGCTTGTCGACGGTGGCCAGGAACAGCGGGATGGAACCGACCACAAAGGCCGGCGTTTGTGGGAACAGGTTCAGGTCGTAGGTGATGGTGCCGCGCAGGGGGTCGACCTCATAGGCCTCGGGTGGCAATTCGATTGGCTCATCGCGGTTGCCGCTGCTGTCTTCGGTGAAGAAACTGACCGGGCTTTCGCCAGGGTTGAACGAGGTGCCGAGCAGTTCATCATTGAAGCTGCGCAGGTGAGTGAACTCCACGCGTGCAGCGCTGGGGTCCTCGACCGATTGATTGATCCTGACGCCTTTTTTCAACTGTTCCTCTGTCAAGGTCGCGCCCTTGAGCCAGGTCGCGGCGTTGTCGTCATAGACCACCACCGGCAAGTTCAGCGGCTGGACGGTTTTCGCCGTGGTATGGGGATCGAAGCGGCGTACCGGCAGGTTCAAGTCCTTGCGGGTCACGGTCACGCTGGAGAAATCCAGCAGGCTGACCTCAAGGGTTTCGATGGGGCCATTGAAATACACCTTGGAGTAGTGGCGTTTCTGTTGTTTCTCGAAGGCTCGCTGTTCTTCATTGAGCTGGTTTTCCAGTGACTCGCTCCAGAGCTTCTGTTGTTCCATCTTCGCCAGTTGCTTCTGGTAGAAGGCGATTTGCGCAGCAGTTTCATTGATGGATCCTGAGCGCGACAGAAACTGCCCTGTGGTATCCCTGGCCTGGACGATCAACGGGTTCAATGGTGTTTCAGCGATCTCGGGGGCGAGCGGCGCGCTGTTGCTGAACTCGATTTCGGCGTGGTTATCCGTAAGGCTCAGCAGGGTGACGCTCAGGTTGTCGTTGGTGCGGGTCTGGCCGACGTCCTTTTTCGTCAGGTCGAAGCTGTAGAGCCGGCGGGGTGCAATGACCTCCACTTTGCCTTGCAGGCTCACCGGTTGTGGCTGGTTTTTGATATCGACGTCCAGGCCTTCAATGAACGGATAGGTCACGGTCAGGTCGTCAGGGTTGGTCAGGTTGGAGCTCGATGGGCTCAGTTGAATGCCGGGGTCGGTTTCCGACCATTCCGGCTGGAAGGCGATGACCCGTTTGTTGCTCAGGGTGACCGACTGCCATTGCAGGCCATGGGGAAACAGGAATGCCGCCGGGATGCTGAAGTTGAAGGGGAACACTGGCTGCAGGTCAGTCAGGTAGTCGGAGCTGGAGTCCTTGTGCAGGACGAACAGGCCGTTGATGTAGGTGTCGACCAGGGCCTGGGGCGTCGGGTAGTGCTTGAGCACGGCGAGGGCGTCTTCGCCGTATTCGGTTTCCACGGGTTTGCTGTCGAGCTTGAGTTGTGCGCGCTCGAGCAACAACAGCGAGCCACCCAGCTCAGATATCTCATCCTTGAGTTTCGGGTCCTCGATGGCGTCCAGGGACTTTTCGAACTGAGCCGTTTTTTCCTCGAGGCTGACCTGGCGCTTCTCGTCGCTGGGCGAGCAGGCGCTGAGCAGCAGAGCCAGGCAAATTCCGGCACTCGTAAAAGGCAATCGCCCATCCATTTCCAGTCTTCCTGTCCGATGTCATTTTGCTGTCAATGGGTTGGACACTAGCAGAAAAAATTGACACACACGCGCAGGTTGCGGATTTCCCAATGGTTTCTGGCGGCTTCTGGGTATGGACAGGTGGCTGTTATACTCGCGTCCATTTTCAGACCTACTGTGAGATTCAATGGAACGCTTTATCGAAAATGCAATGTATGCCTCGCGCTGGCTGTTGGCGCCGATCTATTTCGGTCTGTCCCTGGGGCTGTTGGCACTGGCGCTGAAATTCTTCCAGGAAGTCTTCCACGTCATCCCCAACGTCTTTTCGATGGCCGAATCGGACCTGATCCTGGTGCTGCTGTCGCTCATCGACATGGCGCTGGTAGGCGGTTTGCTGGTGATGGTGATGATTTCCGGTTATGAGAACTTCGTTTCTCAACTGGACATCGACGACAGCAAGGAAAAGCTCAACTGGTTGGGCACCATGGACTCCTCGTCGCTGAAAATGAAGGTGGCCGCCTCGATCGTGGCGATCTCGTCCATCCACCTGCTGCGCATCTTCATGGACGCCAAGAACGTCGACCCCGAGCATTTGCAGTGGTATGTCATCATCCACATGACCTTTGTGGTGTCGGCATTTGCCATGGGTTATCTGGATAAAGTGACCAAGCACTAAACAACGGCTGTCCTGTTCCTCACGCGCCGCCCGTCTGTTGCAAAACAGACGGGCGGCGTCGTTTTCGGCTTGTGCTTTGAGGCGCCGAGGCATATCCCTGTAAAGGTGTTAACTCGCCACTGCGTGAGGTGCGTTCATGAACCTGCAAGAGCTGAATGCCTATGCCGTCGCCGGGAAGGTCGATGAGCTGAACCTGATTTCGATGGAAGGGGGTATCTACCTGCTGGAGGCGCGGATGCACGGTGCGGCGTATCCGTTGAGCGATACCCACGGCCATATGCTGAGCCTGCGCTCTGTGGAACATGCCCGGGATGTGCTTCGCTCCTTTCCCAAGTTGCACTTCAACCTGGTGCACACGGTGGTACATGACGAAATGTGCGGGTTGGTCGCCGATATCGAGGAAAACCTGAAGGTACCGATCGCCTGACGCCTCTCATCAATGCCATGGCAACTGTGCTAGTCTGCTCGCCCTTTTATGTAGGGCTTTTCGGAAGGTTCTGTAGGAATTAGTACCTTTTCGGAAGGCCCCAGAGCGGAGCAGTGTCATGTCCGAAGTAAATCTGTCCACCGACGAAACCCGCGTGAGCTACGGCATTGGCCGTCAGCTGGGCGACCAGCTGCGCGACAACCCGCCGCCGGGCGTTAGCCTGGACGCGATCCTGGCAGGCCTGACCGACGCGTTTGCCGGTCAGCCAAGCCGTGTTGGTCAGGAAGAAATGTCCGCGAGCTTCAAGGTGATTCGCGAAATCATGCAGGCCGAAGCTGCAGCCAAGGCTGAAGCGGCCGCTGGCGAAGGCCTGGCCTTCCTGGCTGAAAACGCCAAGCGCGATGGCATCACCACCCTGGCTTCCGGCCTGCAGTTCGAAGTGCTGACAGCCGGTGAAGGCGCCAAGCCATCCCGTGAAGACACCGTGCGTACCCACTACCACGGCACCCTGATCGACGGCACCGTGTTCGACAGCTCCTACGAGCGCGGCCAGCCTGCGGAATTCCCGGTTGGCGGCGTGATCGCTGGCTGGACCGAAGCACTGCAACTGATGAATGCCGGCAGCAAATGGCGCCTGTACGTGCCGAGCGAACTGGCTTACGGCGCTCAAGGCGTTGGCAGCATTCCGCCGCACAGCGTACTGGTATTCGACGTCGAGCTGCTGGACGTTCTGTAATACCTGGCCCGATATGACCTCGGGTTAATGTGGGAGCGGGCTTGCTCGCGAAGGCGTTGGTTCAGTCAACAAACACGTTGCCTGACACACCGCTATCGCTGGCAAGCCAGCTCCTACAGGTTTAGCGGTTTTCATATTTCGATCTTGTGATGCAGTTCATTGGTCGGGCGCAACGCCCGGGCATAGCAGAACAGGAACAGGTTGCGCACCACTTCCTTGAGCACCACCGGCTCGCTGGAACTCAAGCCGTTGACGTCCAGGTCGCCCTGATCCTGCAATTCGCTCAAGGCTTCTTCTTCCAGCACGGCACAGACTTCCCCGGTTTCCCGATGCAGGATCCTGAGGTAGGGGTGTGGGCGGTCCAGCCAGGCATCGATCAAATAAGTCATGTCTTCTCATCTCCGTTGATTGGGTTCAATGAGAATAATTCTTATTCAATAAATAGCAAGGGCCTATTGGCGCTTTGGGCTTTTTTCAGGGTAAAGATTGCGTAAGGTCAAAACGGCTGGCGTTTGGCTATTGCGAGGATTCATTGGGCGAGGCGGGTAGGGCGAAGCACCACCCCACGACAAGGCGCGGGATGGCGTACAGCTGAATCAGACTTTTCGGACGAACTCGGATTTGAGCTTCATCGGACCGATGCCGTCGATCTTGCAGTCGATGTCGTGATCGCCATCGCACAGGCGGATGTTCTTGACCTTGGTGCCGACCTTGACCACCAGCGACGTGCCCTTGACCTTGAGGTCCTTGATCACGGTGATGGTGTCGCCGTCCTGCAGGACATTGCCGACCGAATCCTTTTTCACGGCGTCATCGGACACAGCTTCCGCTTCACCGCTGGCGGACCATTCGTGGGCGCACTCGGGGCAGATCAGCTGGGCGCCGTCTTCGTAGGTGTATTCGGAATTGCATTTCGGGCAGGGTGGCAACGTGCTCACTAAGGCTCCTTTGGATTCAGGATCGCTAAAAAGCGCACATTGTATAGGGTTTTAGAGCGGGAAGGTGGGACTGTAGGAGCCGGCTTGCTGGCGATGCATACAACCAGGTGTGTCAGGGGCACCGAGGTGATGCGATCGCCAGCAAGCCGGCTCCTACAGGGGTCAGTGTGTGCGGGCTACTGCGAACTCGCTCAACTCGACCAATGCATCGCGATACTCACTGGCTGGCAGCGTGTCGAGGCATTTGATCGCACGGGCCACGTAATCACGGGCCAGTTGCGCGGTGTACTCCAGCGAGCCGGAGGCTTCCACGGCTGCGCGGATGTTTTCGAGGTCTTCGATGCCGCCTTTCTGGATCGCCTTGCGCACCAGTGCAGCCTGCTCCGGGGTACCTTCGCGCATGGTGTAGATCAGCGGCAAGGTCGGCTTGCCTTCGGCCAGGTCGTCACCGACGTTCTTGCCCAGGGTCTCGGCATCGCCTTTGTAGTCCAGCAGGTCGTCGACCAGCTGGAAGGCCACGCCCAGGTGGTCGCCAAAGGTGCGCAGCGCTTCGCATTGTTCGGGCGTCGCACCGGCCAGGGCGGCCGCACTGTGGGTCGAGGCTTCGAAGAGCATCGCGGTCTTGCCGCGGATGACTTCCATGTAGGTTTCTTCGGTGGTGCTGGCGTCACGCACCTTCGACAGCTGCAACACTTCGCCTTCGGCGATGATGCGCGTGGCTTGCGAAAGGATCTTCATCACTGGCATGGAGCCCAGCTCGACCATCATTTCGAAGGAGCGCGAATACAGGAAGTCGCCCACCAGCACGCTCGGCGCATTGCCCCACATGGCATTGGCGGTCGAGCGGCCACGGCGCATGCCGGACATGTCGACCACGTCGTCATGCAGCAGGGTGGCGGTGTGCAGGAATTCGATGGTGGCGGCCAGCAGGCGCAGGTCGTCGCCTTCGCGGCCGAGGGCCTTGCCACACAGCAGCACCAATAATGGACGCAGGCGTTTACCGCCAGCCGAGGTAATGTAATCGCCGATTTTCGATACCAGCGGCACTCGGGAAGTCAGCTGCTTCTTGATGATGCCGTCGACGGCGCTAAAATCGTCCGCCACCGCGCGGTAGAAAGCTTGGGGTTGCATCAGCGACAGTTGCTCCAGAAGGGTTGCGCGGCATGCTAGGACCCACGCCTGCAGGTGTCAAGGCGCGATGGACGGCCTATTGCAAGGCGCTCGTGCCTTGCGTACAATCGCGCACCCTGAACTTCCTGGGCAGCACCTGCCTTACGCAATTGCAAGCGGGCCTCCAGCCCCATGCAGCCATGCCAGCCAATACCTCTTCTTATAAAGAGCTGGGTGAGCAGGATTATCGGAGAAATACCATGTCTTATGCAGTAATCGTTACTGGCGGCAAGCAGTACAAAGTCGCCCCAGGTGAATACCTGAAGATCGAAAAACTGGAAATCGCTACCGGCGAATCCGTTACCTTTGATCGCGTTCTGTTGGTTGCCAACGGTGACGACGTGAATATCGGCGCTCCAGTTGTTGCTGGCGCTACCGTTGTGGCTGAAGTGATCTCCCAAGGTCGTCACGATAAAGTCCGCATCATCAAGTTCCGTCGCCGTAAGCACCACATGAAGCGTATGGGCCACCGCCAGTGGTACACCGAGATCAAAATCACCGGTATTCAGGCTTAATTACAGCCTAATTCCTCACTAGGAGAATTGAACTCATGGCACACAAAAAAGCTGGTGGTAGTACCCGTAACGGTCGCGACTCAGAAGCCAAACGCCTTGGCGTGAAGATGTATGGCGGCCAGGCTATCAAAGCAGGCAACATCATCGTGCGTCAGCGCGGCACCCAATTCCACGCTGGCTACGGCGTTGGCATGGGTAAAGATCACACTCTCTTCGCTAAAGTCGAAGGCGTGATCAAGTTCGAAGTAAAAGGCGCCTTCGGTCGTCGTTACGTGAGCGTAGTCGCGGCTTAATTGCGCGATCGCTGGAAAAGCCCTGTCTCGCGACGGGGCTTTTTCGTTTGTGGGGTGAGTCTCTTGCAAAGCTGTTTGTATGGGCTGTTGGCGTACGATGTAGGTATCGTGGTTTGGGGTCGCTGCGCTCATTTTTGCAAGAGTCTTATGTCTTGATTGTTTTTCGGCTCGTCCGTATGGCGAGAGGCGTTTGTTATGAAGTTTGTTGATGAAGTATCGATTCGCGTAAAGGCTGGTGACGGCGGCAATGGCGCCATGAGTTTCCGTCGGGAAAAATTTATCGAGAACGGTGGCCCGAACGGCGGTGATGGCGGTGACGGCGGTTCCATCTACATGATGGCCGACGAAAACCTCAACACCCTGGTGGACTACCGTTACACCCGGCACTTCGATGCCGAGCGTGGCTC
This sequence comes from Pseudomonas sp. YuFO8, assembly GCF_035065025.1. Taxonomy (NCBI): domain Bacteria; kingdom Pseudomonadati; phylum Pseudomonadota; class Gammaproteobacteria; order Pseudomonadales; family Pseudomonadaceae; genus Pseudomonas; species Pseudomonas sp. YuFO8. The sequence continues at coordinate 29,686 of NZ_JAXDEQ010000040.1, forward strand.
CAACGGCGGCAGCACCGACTGCACCGGCAAGAAGGGTGAGGACCTGATCCTGCGCGTTCCGGTCGGCACCACGGTGATCGACTCCGCGACTCAGGAAGTCATCGGCGACCTGACCAAGGCCGGTCAGAAATTGATGGTAGTGCAGGGCGGCTGGCACGGGCTGGGCAACACCCGTTTCAAATCCAGTACCAACCGTGCGCCGCGCCAGACCACGCCGGGCAAGCCGGGTGAGCAGCGCGACCTGAAACTGGAAATGAAAGTACTGGCGGACGTAGGTTTGCTGGGTTTGCCGAACGCCGGTAAAAGTACCTTTATCCGTTCGGTCTCGGCCGCCAAGCCGAAAGTTGCCGACTACCCGTTCACCACGCTGGTGCCGAACCTGGGTGTGGTCAGCGTCGATCGCTGGAAGAGCTTCGTCATTGCCGATATTCCGGGTTTGATCGAAGGTGCTTCCGAGGGTGCCGGCCTGGGCATTCGCTTCCTCAAGCACTTGGCGCGTACGCGCCTGCTGCTGCACCTCGTGGACATGGCGCCGCTGGATGACGCCAGCGCGCCGGATGCCGCTGAAGTGATCGTCAACGAGCTGATCAAGTTCAGTCCGTCCCTGGCGGAGCGTGATCGCTGGCTGGTCCTGAACAAGTGCGACCAGATCCTTGAAGAAGAGCACGATGCTCGCGTCAAGGAAATCGTTGATCGCCTGGAGTGGACGGGTCCGGTCTATGTGATCTCGGCCATCTCCAAGCTCGGTACCGAGCGTCTGTGCCACGACATCATGCGTTACATGGAAGATCGTGCCGATCGCCTGGCCAACGACCCGGCCTACAAGGAAGAGCTGGCGGATCTCGATCAGCGCATCGAAGACGAGGCTCGCGCGCAGCTGCAGGCGCTGGATGACAAGCGTGCCCTGCGTCGCAGCGGCGTGAAGTCGGTCCACGACATCGGTGACGATGATTGGGACGAAGAAGATGTGGATGACGAAGACGGTCCGGAAATCATTTACGTGCGTGACTGATTCGTTGCGATAAACTTAAGCGCCGCTCAATCGAGCGGCGTTTTAGTATCTGTAAATCGATCGTTGGTCACGAATAACGTCATGGGCAGTGCCAGGTCGCGCTGCCCTCAAGCTAAGGTTGAAGATGATGCGGAGCAAGGTGACAGGTGCGCAGCGTTGGGTCGTGAAGATCGGCAGCGCTTTGCTGACGGCGGACGGCAAGGGCCTGGATCGCGCGGCAATGGGTGTCTGGGTTGAACAGATGGTGGCCTTGCATGAGGCGGGTGTCGAGCTGGTGCTGGTGTCCTCCGGGGCGGTGGCGGCCGGCATGAGCCGTCTTGGCTGGACCTCTCGACCCAGTGCGATGCACGAGCTCCAGGCCGCTGCAGCAATCGGCCAGATGGGCTTGGTGCAGGCCTGGGAGTCGAGCTTTGCCGAGCATGGCCGGCACACTGCGCAGATTCTCCTGACCCACGATGACCTGTCCGACCGCAAGCGCTACCTGAACGCGCGCAGTACCTTGCGCGCGCTGGTTGAGCTCAAAGTCATCCCGGTGATCAACGAGAACGACACCGTGGTCACCGATGAAATCCGTTTCGGCGACAACGATACCCTGGCGGCGCTGGTGGCCAACCTGGTCGAGGCTGACCTGCTGGTGATCCTGACGGATCGCGATGGCATGTTCGACGCCGATCCGCGTAACAACCCTGATGCCCAACTGATCTACGAGGCGCGCGCCGATGATCCGGCGCTCGACGCGGTGGCGGGCGGTACCGGCGGTGCGCTGGGGCGCGGCGGCATGCAGACCAAGCTGCGGGCGGCACGCCTGGCGGCGCGGTCCGGTGCCCATACGATCATCGTCGGTGGTCGTCTGGAGCGCGTGCTGGATCGCCTCAAGGCGGGCGAGCGCATCGGCACCTTGCTCTCGCCTGAGCGCGGCATGCTGGCGGCGCGCAAGCAGTGGCTGGCCGGGCATCTGCAAACCCGTGGCACGCTGGTGCTGGATGCGGGTGCGGTGACGGCGTTGTCCCAGGGCAACAAGAGCCTGCTGCCGGTTGGAGTCAAGTTGGTCCAGGGCAGCTTCCGTCGCGGCGAAATGGTGGTGTGCGTCGCGCCCGACGGTCGTGAAATTGCCCGTGGGCTGGCCAACTACAGTGCGCTGGAGGCACAAAAAATCATCGGTCAGTCGTCTGAGGCGATTGTCGGTCTCCTGGGTTATATGGCGGAACCGGAACTGGTTCATCGCGATAACCTGATTCTGGTCTGAAGGAATACCTGATGCGCGTGGCAAAAGGATTGTTGGGATTGCTGCTGGCGATGCCGCTGTTGGCGTCGGCCGAGGAAATTGGCCAGGTGTCGACGGTGTTCAAGTTCGTCGGCCCGAACGATCGCATCGTGGTCGAGGCCTTTGATGATCCCAAGGTAGAGGGTGTGACGTGCTACCTGTCGCGGGCCAAGACCGGCGGCGTGAAGGGTGGGCTGGGGTTGGCCGAGGACCGCGCCGAGGCGTCCATCGCCTGTCGCCAGGTCGGGCCCATCAGCTTCAAGGGAGAGCTCAAGGACGGTGACGAGGTGTTCAAGGAGCGCACGTCCCTGGTGTTCAAGACCATGCAGGTGGTGCGGTTTCTCGACAAGAAGCGCAATACGCTGGTGTACCTGGTGTACAGCGATCGGTTGATCGAGGGTAGCCCGCAGAATGCGGTGACGGCGATTCCGATCTTGCCGTGGGCCAGCGCTCAATAATCAGACGCAAATCCAAATGTGGGAGCGGGCTTGCTCGCGAAGGCGCAGTGTCAGTCAATATTGATGTCGACTGACACTGCTCCTTCGCGAGCAAGCCCGCTCCCACAGTTTTTTTGCGCGCCCATCAAATCGCGGGCAATAAAAAACCGACCCTGAGGTCGGTTTTTTAATGAACGAGTCGCTTAGGCAGCAGCGGCAACGTTCAGGGCCTTTACGTGGCCATTCAGGCGGCTCTTATGACGAGCAGCCTTGTTCTTGTGGATGATGCCTTTATCGGCCATACGGTCGATAACTGGCACAGCCAGAACGTAAGCAGCTTGAGCTTTTTCAGCGTCTTTTGCGTCGATGGCCTTAACTACATTCTTGATGTAGGTACGAACCATGGAACGCAGGCTGGCGTTGTGGCTGCGACGCTTCTCAGCCTGTTTTGCACGTTTTTTGGCGGAAGGTGAGTTGGCCACCGTCGAGCTCCTCGAAAGACTTTTTAGGAAATAGCAAACAAAATAGGCCGCGAATCATGCCGATGAGTTGAGGTCTTGTCAAGGGCGGTTGAGACGTTCCGCTAAGTGGTAGGTACTACACCTCTGGATATTTCTTTCCAGCGTGCGACCTGTAAACTCGCGAGCTTTGGCTCTGTGCTGTTGCGGCGCGGAGTATCGCATAAGTAGGCGCGTAGTTCGCCTGCTGTTTATCGACAGGCACAAACTCTTTCAATGAATCTGCTCAAATCGTTGGCCGCCGTCAGCTCTATCACGATGCTTTCCCGGGTTTTGGGGTTTGTCCGTGACACCCTCATTGCGCGTGCATTCGGTGCAGGAATGGCGACCGACGCCTTCTTCATCGCCTTTAAGCTGCCCAATCTGTTGCGGCGGATTTTTGCCGAAGGAGCGTTTTCCCAGGCATTCGTACCGATTCTTGCCGAATACAAGAGTCAGAAGGGCGATGAGGCGACTCGAACCTTCATTGCCTATGTCTCAGGCCTGCTGACGCTGGTACTGGCGCTCGTCACGGCGTTGGGCATGCTTGCCGCCCCGTGGGTGATCTGGGTGACTGCGCCGGGATTCGTCGATACGCCGGAGAAGTTCGAGCTGACCACGAGTCTGCTGAGAGTGACCTTTCCTTACATCCTGCTGATTTCCCTGTCTTCATTGGCCGGCGCGATCCTCAATACCTGGAACCGTTTTTCGGTGCCGGCCTTTGTGCCGACCCTGCTTAACGTCAGCATGATCATCTTTGCGCTGTTCCTGACGCCGTACTTCGATCCCCCGGTGATGGCGCTGGGCTGGGCCGTACTGGCGGGCGGCCTGGCGCAGTTGCTCTACCAGCTGCCGCACCTGAAAAAGATCGGCATGCTGGTCCTGCCACGCCTGAGTCTGCGCGACAGCGGCGTCTGGCGGGTGATGAAGCAGATGTTGCCGGCGATTCTCGGGGTGTCTGTCAGTCAGATTTCGCTGATCATCAACACCATCTTTGCCTCGTTCCTGGTGGCCGGCTCGGTGTCCTGGATGTACTACGCCGACCGCCTGATGGAGTTGCCGTCCGGTGTGTTGGGCGTGGCGTTGGGCACGATTTTGCTGCCGACCCTGGCCAAGACCTACGCCAGCAAGGATCGCCAGGAATACTCGCGAATCCTCGATTGGGGCCTGCGCCTGTGTTTCGTGCTGGTACTGCCTTGCGCCCTGGCGTTGGGAATCCTGGCCGAGCCGCTGACGGTTTCACTGTTCCAGTACGGTCAATTCGATGCCCATGACGCGGCCATGACCCAGCGCGCACTGATCGCCTATTCGGTCGGTTTGCTCGGGATTATCGTGATCAAAGTGCTGGCGCCGGGCTTTTATGCGCAACAAAACATTCGCACGCCGGTAAAAATCGCGATTTTCACCCTGGTGGTCACGCAATTGTTCAACCTGCTGTTGATCGGCCCGTTGGCCCACGCGGGTCTCGCGCTCGCCATCAGTGCCGGTGCCTGCCTCAATGCCGGGCTGCTGTTCTATCAACTGCGCAAGCAGCAGATGTACCAACCGCAACCGGGCTGGGCGAAGTTTGGCGCCAAGCTGGTGGTCGCGGTCACGGTGATGTCCGCGGTATTGCTGGCTGGCATGCACTTCATGCCCGCTTGGGGCGATGGCCAGATGCTTGAGCGTTTCCTGCGCCTGGGCGCTTTGGTGATTGCCGGTGTGGTGGCGTATTTCGGCATGTTAGTGTTGATGGGCTTTCGGTTGCGCGACTTCAACCGCAAGACGCTTGGCTGAGGCCAGGGTCTTGATAAGCACGGGCGAGCCGGCGTTTTTGTCGGCTCGATTACTTTGGGATACGGTGTTGCCTGTCGTCGGCCGCCGGGTGTGGTTATAATCGACCACTTTATGAGCAAGAAGCGCGTTATGCAGCTGGTTCGAGGCCTCCACAATCTGCGCCCCCAGCATCGGGGCTGTGTCGCCACTATTGGCAACTTTGACGGTGTACACCGTGGCCACCAGGCTATCCTGGCGCGGCTGCGCGAGCGTGCGCTGGAGTTGGGCGTGCCCAGCTGCGTGGTGATTTTCGAGCCGCAGCCACGGGAATTCTTTGCCCCGGACACGGCGCCGGCCCGTCTGGCCCGGTTGCGCGACAAGCTGCAGCTGCTGGCCGCCGAAGGGGTCGACCGGGTCCTGTGCCTGGCCTTCAACCAGCGCCTGAGCAAGCTCAGCGCCAGTGAATTCGTCGATACCATCCTGGTGGATGGGCTCGGCGTTCAGCACCTTGAAGTCGGCGACGACTTCCGTTTCGGCTGTGACCGGGTAGGGGATTTCGATTTCCTGCAACAGGCCGGCGTCATGCAGGGCTTTACCGTGGAAGCGGCGCAGACCGTCGAGCTCGATGGCATTCGCGTCAGCAGCACCCAGGTGCGTAATGCCCTGGCCGCCGCTGACTTTGCCCTCGCCGAGCGGTTGCTGGGGCGCCCGTACCGGATCGCCGGTCGCGTGCTGCACGGCCAGAAGCTGGCGCGTCAACTGGGTACGCCGACCGCCAACATTCAACTCAAGCGTCGTCGCGTGCCGCTGACCGGGGTTTACCTGGTTAACGTCGACATCGACGGCAAGACCTGGCCAGGCGTCGCCAACATCGGCGTTCGCCCCACGGTCCAGGGAGATGGCAAAGCCCACCTCGAAGTCCATCTTTTAGATTTTGCCGGCGATCTGTATGACCGGCGTTTGACGGTGGTTTTCCACCACAAGCTGCGTGAAGAGCAGCGTTTCGCCTCTCTGGAGGCGCTTAAGACGGCGATCAATGCGGATGTCGCCGCCGCCCGTGCCCTGTCGCACCTAGCGCCAATCGCTAATGAAGAGCCTTAAATGACCGACTATAAAGCCACGCTAAACCTTCCGGACACCGCCTTCCCAATGAAGGCCGGCCTGCCTCAGCGCGAACCGCAGATTCTGCAGCGCTGGGACAGCATTGGCCTGTACGGAAAGTTGCGCGAGATTGGCAAGGATCGTCCGAAGTTCGTCCTGCACGACGGTCCTCCGTACGCCAACGGCACGATTCACATCGGTCACGCACTGAACAAGATTCTCAAGGACATGATCATCCGTTCGAAGACCCTGTCGGGCTTCGACGCGCCTTATGTTCCGGGCTGGGACTGCCATGGCCTGCCGATCGAGCACAAGGTCGAAGTGACCCACGGCAAGAACCTGGGCGCGGACAAGACCCGCGAACTGTGCCGTGCCTACGCCACCGAGCAGATCGAAGGGCAGAAGTCCGAATTCATCCGTCTGGGCGTGCTGGGCGACTTCGCCAACCCGTACAAGACCATGGACTTCAAGAACGAAGCCGGTGAAATCCGTGCCCTGGCCGAAATCGTCAAGGGCGGGTTCGTGTTCAAGGGCCTGAAGCCGGTGAACTGGTGCTTCGACTGCGGTTCGGCCCTGGCCGAAGCGGAAGTCGAGTACGAGAACAAGAAGTCCTCGACCATCGACGTGGCTTTCCCGATTGCCGATGAAGCCAAGCTGGCTGCCGCCTTCGGTCTGCCATCGTTGGCCAAGCCTGCTTCGATCGTGATCTGGACCACCACCCCGTGGACCATCCCGGCCAACCAGGCGCTTAACGTCCACCCGGAATTCAACTACGCCCTGGTCGACATCGGCGACAAGCTGCTGGTGCTGGCTGAAGAGCTGGTCGAATCGTGCCTGACCCGTTACGGCGTTGAAGGCACCGTGCTGGCCACCGCAGCAGGTTCCGCACTGGAACTGATCAACTTCCGTCACCCGTTCTACGACCGTCTGTCGCCGGTGTACCTGGCTGACTACGTGGAACTGGGCGCCGGCACCGGCGTGGTTCACTCCGCCCCGGCCTACGGCGTGGACGACTTCGTGACCTGCAAGAAATACGGCATGGTCAACGATGACATCCTCAATCCGGTGCAGAGCAACGGCGTGTACGTGCCGTCGCTGGAATTCTTCGGCGGCCAGTTCATCTGGAAGGCCAACCCGGCCATCGTCGACAAGCTGACCGAAGTCGGTGCGCTGATGCACACCACCGTCATCGAACACAGCTACATGCACTGCTGGCGCCACAAGACCCCGCTGATCTACCGCGCCACCGCGCAGTGGTTCATCGGCATGGACAAGCAGCCGACCACGGGCGACACCCTGCGTGTGCGCTCGCTCAAAGCCATCGAAGACACCAAGTTCGTTCCGGCCTGGGGCCAGGCGCGCCTGCACTCGATGATCGCCAACCGTCCGGACTGGTGCATCTCCCGCCAGCGCAACTGGGGCGTGCCGATCCCGTTCTTCCTGAACAAGGAAAGCGGCGAGCTGCACCCACGCACCGTTGAACTGATGGAAGAAGTTGCCAAGCGCGTCGAAGTCGAAGGCATCGAAGCCTGGTTCAAGCTGGACGCGGCCGAACTGCTGGGCGCTGAAGCGCCACAGTACGACAAGATCAGCGACACTTTGGACGTCTGGTTCGACTCGGGTACCACTCACTGGCACGTCCTGCGCGGTTCGCACCCGATGGGCCACGAAAGCGGTCCACGTGCCGACCTGTACCTGGAAGGTTCCGACCAGCACCGCGGCTGGTTCCACTCGTCGCTGCTGACCGGTTGCGCCATCGACAACCACGCGCCGTACCGCGAGCTGCTGACCCACGGTTTCACCGTCGACGAGTCCGGCCGCAAGATGTCCAAGTCGTTGGGCAACGTCATTGCACCGCAGAAGGTCAACGACACCCTGGGCGCCGACATCATGCGCCTGTGGGTTGCTTCGACCGACTACTCGGGCGAAATGGCGGTGTCCGAGCAGATTCTGCAACGCAGTGCGGACGCCTACCGGCGTATCCGTAACACCGCGCGTTTCCTGCTCTCGAACCTGACCGGCTTCAACCCGGCCACCGACCTGCTGCCGGCCGAAGAAATGCTCGCGCTGGACCGTTGGGCCGTGGACCGCACCTTGCTGCTGCAACGCGAGCTGCAAGAACACTACGGCGAATACCGCTTCTGGAACGTCTACTCGAAGATCCACAACTTCTGCGTGCAGGAGCTGGGCGGTTTCTACCTCGACATCATCAAGGACCGCCAGTACACCACCGGCGCCGACAGCAAGGCCCGTCGTTCGTGCCAGACCGCGCTGTTCCACATCTCTGAAGCGCTGGTGCGCTGGATCGCGCCGATCCTGGCGTTCACCGCCGACGAGCTGTGGCAGTACCTGCCGGGCGAGCGCAACGAGTCCGTGATGCTCAACACCTGGTACGAAGGCCTGACCGAGCTGCCGGAAGGCTTCGAGCTGGGTCGCGCCTACTGGGACCGCATCATGGAAGTGAAGGTAGCGGTCAACAAGGAAATGGAAATCCAGCGCGCGGCCAAGGCCGTCGGTGGCAACCTGCAGGCCGAAGTGACGCTGTTCGCCGAAGACGCGCTGAGCGCCGACCTGGCCAAGCTGAGCAACGAACTGCGCTTTGTGCTGATCACCTCCACCGCCAGCGTTGCGCCGTTTGTTAAGGCGCCAGAAGATGCGGTAGTCACTGAAGTCAGCGGCCTGAAGCTGAAAATCGTCAAGTCGGCCTTCGCCAAGTGCGCCCGTTGCTGGCACTGCCGTGAAGACGTCGGTGTGAATCCGGAGCACCCGGAAATCTGCGGTCGTTGCGTCGACAACATCAGCGGCGCGGGCGAGGTTCGTCACTATGCCTAATGCAGCCGGGCCTAATGCAGTTGGCCGTTTCGGACGGCTGGGCTGGCTCTGGTTGAGCTTGCTGGTTCTGGTCATCGACCAGGCCAGCAAATTCTACTTCGAGGGCAAGCTCGAGATGTTCCAGCAGATCGTGGTGATCCCCGATCTGTTCAGCTGGACCCTGGCCTACAACACCGGCGCGGCCTTCAGCTTCCTGGCTGACAGCTCCGGCTGGCAACGCTGGCTGTTTGCCCTGATCGCCATAGTGGTCAGTGCGGTGCTGGTGGTGTGGCTCAAGCGACTGGGGCGCAACGAGACCTGGCTGGCCGTTGCGCTGGCGCTGGTGCTCGGTGGCGCGCTGGGCAACCTGTATGACCGCATTGCCCTGGGCCATGTGATCGATTTCATCCTGGTGCATTGGCAGAACCGCTGGCATTTCCCGGCGTTCAACTTTGCCGACAGTGCAATCACTGTAGGCGCTGTCATGCTGGCACTGGATATGTTCAAAAGTAAAAAGACCGGAGAAGCCGTTCATGACTGAACAGGTATTGGCTGAGCAACGCATCGGCCAGAACACGGAAGTCACCTTGCATTTCGCATTGCGCCTGGAGAACGGCGACACGGTGGACAGCACCTTCGACAAGGCCCCGGCGACCTTCAAGGTCGGTGATGGCAACCTGCTCCCAGGTTTCGAAGCGGCGCTGTTCGGTTTCAAGGCGGGCGACAAGCGTACCCTGAGCATCGAGCCGGAAAACGCCTTCGGCCAGCCTAACCCGCAAAACGTGCAGATCATCCCGCGTTCGCAGTTCCAGGACATGGAGCTGTCACCCGGTTTGCTGGTGATCTTCAACGATGCGGCCAATACTGAATTGCCGGGTGTGGTGAAAGAGTTCGATGACGCGCAAGTGACCATCGACTTCAACCATCCGCTGGCAGGCAAGACGCTGACCTTTGACGTGGAAATCATCACCGTCAAAGCGCTGTAACTGCTTTCTGTAGGAGCGAGCTTGCTCGCGATGAACTCATTGGCACCGCGTCAACATAGAATGTGCGCGGTGTACCTGAGTTTTTCGCGAGCAAGCTCGCTCCTACAGTGGTTTTTCATTGTTTTCGCGCGCAAGACACGAGGCACAGCATGCAAATCAAACTCGCCAACCCCCGTGGCTTCTGCGCCGGTGTGGATCGGGCGATCGAAATCGTCAACCGCGCCCTGGAAGTCTTCGGGCCGCCGATCTATGTGCGCCACGAAGTGGTCCACAACAAATTCGTCGTCGAAGACCTGCGTAACCGCGGGGCAATCTTCGTCGAGGAACTGGATCAGGTGCCGGACGACGTGATCGTGATCTTCAGTGCCCACGGCGTGTCCCAGGCCGTGCGTACCGAAGCCGCCGGCCGTGGCCTGAAAGTGTTCGACGCCACCTGTCCGCTGGTGACCAAGGTGCACATCGAAGTCGCCCGTTACAGCCGCGACGGTCGTGAATGCATCCTCATTGGCCACGCCGGTCACCCGGAAGTCGAAGGCACCATGGGCCAGTACGATGGCAGCAACGGTGGTGCGATCTATCTGGTCGAAGACGAAAAGGATGTCGCCGAACTGCAGGTGCACAACCCGGAAAAACTGGCGTTCGTCACCCAGACGACCTTGTCCATGGACGATACCAGTCGCGTCATTGACGCATTGCGTACGCGTTTCCCGGCCATTGGCGGCCCGCGCAAGGACGACATCTGCTACGCCACGCAAAACCGCCAGGACGCGGTCAAGCAACTGGCCGACGAATGCGATGTGGTGCTGGTGGTCGGCAGTCCGAACAGCTCCAACTCCAATCGCCTGCGTGAACTGGCAGAACGCATGTCTACCCCGGCCTACCTGATCGATGGTGCCGAAGACCTGGAAAAAAGCTGGTTCGACGGTGTCGAGCGCATCGGCATCACCGCCGGCGCTTCCGCTCCGGAAGTCCTGGTGCGGGGCGTGATCCAGCAATTGCAGGCCTGGGGCGCAACCGGTGCCGATGAGTTGGCCGGTCGTGAAGAGAACATCACGTTCTCCATGCCCAAGGAGCTGCGGGTCCGTTCGCTGCTCTGAGCCTTCACCCCGGGCATAACGCCTGCGCGGCCTGCTCGTTGCGCAGGCTGATGCGACCGTTCGAGGCCAGTACCACCTGGTGCTGGCTCTGCGCTTCGCGTGCCGCGCACACGTGCAATGTCCCCGCTTGAAATCCCCCGGCTACCGGCCCACCCAGTGGACCGAAGCGTATGGCTGTCTTGATATACCGATTACCCATGATCGCCACGCCCATGCCGCTGCGGCGCTCGACCAGCAGCGGATTGTCGGGGTCCTCATGGCCCTTGCCGCTGACATCCAGAATGATCCGCCAGCCCTGGCTCCAGTCGTCGTCGATGCCGTGAATGACCACGACCTGGCCACGGGCTATCGCTTCGCTTCTTGCACTGCGCAAACCGCTGACGAGTGACTTGGCTGCCTCCTCGCGATGGTTCGATTCTTTAAGCCCTGCAAAGGCCGGACTGACCAGGAGCAGAACAATCCCGACAATCGCGAGTCCCATAAGCAATTCGATCAGACTGAAACCTTGCTCACGCATGAAAACTCCCTCCCTGGAATATGCTGCCTCGCGCGATCCCTGCGCCAGTAGAAGCAGGTATAGCCGACGGCAACCAAGGGCAACGGTGGATCATCGTTCAAAAGGTTTCACGCTGATCGAGTTGCTGGTGGCGTTGGCGATCTTCCTGGTCCTGATCACCCTGGCGGTTCCGGCGTTCATCCGATCGACACAAGGCACCAGGGCCGACACCGAGATGGGGGATCTGCGACGTGCCCTGAACTACGCCCGACTGGAAGCCATCGACCGAGGCGTGCCCATTCGGCTGCGACCCACGGCGGGAGGGAGCGGGTGGAGCGGGGAATTGTCGGTCTATGACAGCACGGGCACCCCGGCCAATGTGTTGCGGGTTGTTCCGCCGATGAGCAGCGGGGCGACTCTGGCGCTACCCTCGGATGTCACGGCGATCGATTTCAATAATCTGGGCGGGCTGTCATCACCCTCCATGCCAGTGGTGATCAGCTATGTGCTCGGAACACAAAGCAGGACGCTGAATGTGTGTTTGAACGGACGAATTCTATTGGGTGGAAGTTGCGGATGAGGCCATGGAGCAAGCGTGCCCAGGAGGGCATGACGCTGATCGAAGTGCTGGTGGCGTTGCTGATCCTGGGCGTGGGGCTGTTGGGCGCGGCCGCCTTTCAATTGAATGCCTTGAAGTACACCGACAGTGCGCGCATGACCAGTCAGGCCAGCTTCATCGCCTACGACATGATGGACCGCATTCGCGCCAATGCAGCCGCCGACTACACCGTTACACCGCCAACCTCGGGCAATCCGAACGACGCCCGGGACCAGGACCTCTACGATTTCACCCGTAACATTGCCGGTTTTGGTGGCGAAACGGCGACCGGCAGCATCTCCCTGAGCCAGCGGGTGTACACCATCACCATCACCTGGGACGACTCGCGGGCCGCCAACGCTGCCGACTCACGGCGCAGTTTCGTCCTCACCAGCCGCGCGACTGTCGACCCGGTGGCGAGGCCATGAGCCGCTTCAGTCGCGGCTTCGGCCTGGTCGAGTTGCTGATCGCCCTGGCCTTGAGCCTGGTCGTGGTGCTGGGCGTGGTGCAGGTATTCATCGCCGCGAAAAACACTTACATCAGCCAGAACGCCGCGGCGGCCATGCAGGAGGACGCGCGTTTCGTGCTGAGCAAAATGATCCAGGAAATCCGCATGGTCGGCATGTTCGGCTGCCTGGGGTCTATCACCGATGCCAGCAAAGCGCGTGACTTCAATGCCAGCCATCTAAAGCCGATCAGTTGGGACAACGCCGGTCGCAAGTTGACCCTGGTCACGGCGGACATCGGCAGCAATGGCGGGACGCCGGCCTGGACGGTGGTATCCGATTGTCGCACCAGCGCGACGGCGTATTCCGACTCGCAAGCACCTGCTACGGGGCAACTGGCATTTCCCATCCGCCGATTGATCTACAGCTTGAAGAACGGTGAGCTGAAGATGGGCGTCGGCAGGGATAAGCCGCTCGAGCAAGTACTGGTGGATAACGTCAGTGCCTTCGACGTCAGCTTCGGCCTGGCCAGCTCGGCTTCCGATCTGGCAGTGTCCAGTTACAGCAGCAACCCGTCGGACCCGGCACGCATCCGCAGCGTACGCCTGAGCCTGACCCTCACCGACCCGAACAATCGGGTGGGCGACCAGACCTTCAACGTGGTTGCCGCCTTGCGCAACCGCTTGCCATGAGGCGCGGGCCGATGAGCGTTGCCCCTGGTGCCCAGCGCGGCATGGCGCTGCTGGTCAGCCTGGTGTTCCTGTTGCTGCTGACGCTGATCGGTATTTCATCGATGCAAAACGCCACCCTGCAGGAAAAAATGGCCGGCAGCCTGGGCTTGCGCAATCAGTCGTTCCAGCTGGCCGAAGCGGTATTGCGCGTGGGTGAAAGCGCGGTGCAGCTCGATAGTTACTCGTTGCCCGTGTGCAGCGGCACTGCCCGGTGCGCCCCGCCTGCCGAGTCGGCGAGCCTCACCGCGGCCGGGTTCAATTCCACCTCGGGGGTGACCTGGATCGCGTCCGGCAACGGCTTCTATGGCGTGCAGAACATCGGCACCACCAAGGCGGCGGTGAACGTGCCGAGTAACACCTCGGCGACCCTGTACCGGGTCACCGCCGTGGGCATTGCGGGCAGTTCACGCAGTGTGGTGGAGAGCATTTATGCGAAATATTGAAAGTCGCTCACAGCGCTGGCGGTGGTTGAGTGGGGCCATGTGTGCCTTGTTGCTGGCCGCTCCGGCCTATGCCTTCACGCCTGCGGATTCGCCCTTGTTGTGCAGCAAGGCCGGCTCCGGCGGCAGTGGTGTCGCCAGCGGCACCCGCTATTTCCAGACCAGCTACGACCCCAGGGACTGGCGTGGCACGATCAAGGCCTATGGCTTCACCGCCAGTGGCACGGTCGATACCTCTTCGGTGCTGTGGTCCACCGATACGGCCATCGTGCCGGGCGCCACGGGACCGGCCTATCAATCGTGGAACAGCCAGACCCACAGCGCCGTGACATTGGCCTTTGCCAATTTGTCTGCGGCTCAGCAAGGCGTGCTCAGCCAGGGCTTGCCTGGCGGTATTACGGGCAGCGATCTGCTGGAATGGAGCAAGGGCGCGAACAAGGCCGGCCTGAAAGTGCGCAGTGTATTGCTCGGCGATATCGTCAACTCGCCGCTGGTCCTGGCGGCGCCTTCGGATAAAACCGCAGCTGATTGGTCGGGGGATACCTCCTACAGCACCTATCTGGCGACCAAGGCGGCCAACATGCATGCCAGCCTGGTGGTCAACGCCAACGACGGTTTTGTCAGCGTCATCAACACCGCCAACGGTGCCCGGCGCTACGCCTACATGCCCGCCAGTGTGCTGCCGTCCTTGCATTACATCGCCGATCCCATCTACATCAACGGCGTTGGCCACAGGTTTCTGGTGGATGGGCAGGTGGGCGTGTTCGATGCCCAGTTGAACAGCGCCTGGAAGACCCTCGCCCTGGGCGGAACGGGCGCGGGCGGGCGAACCTTCTATGCGCTGCAACTGTTCGACGCATCGGCGGGGAATGTGACCAAGGCCCTGTGGGAAATCAGCGCGCCGGACACTGCCAATGCGGCGAACGCTTTTAATGACCTGGGTTATGCCTACGCCCGTCCGGAGGTGGCACGCTTGGCGGATGGGCGCTGGGCGGCGTTCATTGCCAATGGCTATGGCAGTTACTCCGGGGTGGCGGCGTTGTACGTGGTGGATATTCGCGACGGCAGCCTGATCAGGAAAATCGTGATCGACAGCAGCGAGACCACTAACGGCTTGTCTTCGGTGAAACTCAAGGTGAACTCGCAGAATGTGGTACAGGCTGCCTATGGCGGTGACCTCAAGGGGCGGCTCTGGAAGTTCGACCTCAGTGGCACCACCCCGAACGCCTGGGGCCTCGCATTTGCCGGCAAGCCTTTGTTCACCACCGCCGGCGGCGCTACCCAGCCCATCACCGCGCAGCCATTACTGGCGGACAGCGCCCAGGGTGGAACAATGGTGTTTTTCGGCACCGGCAAATTCAACGAGACAGCGGACAGGACCAACAAAGACCTGCAGGCGTTCTACGCGGTGTGGGACGCGCAGGGCGGCTCGGGGCAGATCACTACCTCCAGCCTGCAGGCCCAGGCAGTGACCGGGGTGTCGGCGCAGTCCATCACCACCAGCCAGCACGAGGTCACCTACCCGACGCAAAAGGGCTGGTATTTGCCGCTGGTGTATAACAGCGCGCTGACCGGTGAGCGGGTGATCAACCAGGCCAGCCTGGTGCTCGGTCGGATCGTCTTTACCACGGCCAGCGTGGATACCACCGACCCTTGCGCCAGCTTTGGCAGCGGCAAACTGATCGAACTCGATGCGTTCAGCGGTAAGATGCTCAATTACGCGGTGCTCGACACCAACGGCGACGCCGTGGTCGACAGCACCGACACGCTGTCCAGCGGCGTGGTCTTTACCGGCGGGATGCCGACCCTGAACGCCATCGTCAATGGCGCGACGCGCAAGATCGTGAACGATTCCAGTGGCGGTATCTCCACGCTGGTGGAAAAATCCGGCGGCGGCAGCCGTCGCATCAT
This sequence comes from Pseudomonas sp. YuFO8, assembly GCF_035065025.1. Lineage (NCBI taxonomy): Bacteria > Pseudomonadati > Pseudomonadota > Gammaproteobacteria > Pseudomonadales > Pseudomonadaceae > Pseudomonas > Pseudomonas sp. YuFO8. The sequence continues at coordinate 45,268 of NZ_JAXDEQ010000040.1, forward strand.
GTGGCGACAAATACAGTAAGTGAGAATTGAGGCATGCGCAGTTCCAACCGCGGTTTTACCCTGATCGAAATCATGATCGTGATTGCGATCATCGGGATCGTCATCACCATTGGCTATCCGAGCCTCACCGAGTACGTGAACAAGGGGCGTCGCACCGAAGTCGCCGGCCTGCTCTCGGAACAGGCGCAGATCCTCGAGCGCTACTATTCGAAGAATAACGTCTACACCAATGCCACCGATCTTAGCGCCGGCAACGATTACTACAGCATCACACCGACCCTGACGGACCAGACGTTCATGCTGACGGCAACCCGCAAGAGCGATGCCGCCATGGCCGCTGACAAGTGTGGTGACTTCACGCTCACCAACACCGGTGTCAGAAGCATGGTCAATGCGGCGGACGGCCTGACCACCAAGGATTGCTGGGGTCGCTGAGTTCCTTTTCGGGCGCCCTTTGCGCCTCTGTCTATTGAACGGTTGGATCAGAACATGACCAGGCAACAGCAAGTGGTGATCGTCGGTGGTGGGGTAATTGGGCTGCTGACGGCATTCAATCTCGCGTCCCAGGTGCAGAGTGTGGTGCTGCTGGACCGCTCGAATGTCGGCCAGGAATCGTCCTGGGCCGGTGGTGGCATCGTTTCGCCGCTCTATCCATGGCGCTACAGCCCGGCGGTGACCGCGCTGGCGCATTGGTCCCAGGATTTTTATCCACAGCTGGGCGAGCGCTTGTTTGCGGCCACCGGCATTGATCCCGAGGTGCATACCACAGGCCTGTACTGGCTTGACCTGGACGATGAGGCCGAGGCGCTGGCCTGGGCCGCGCGCGAGGGCCGGCCGCTGCGGGCTGTGGATATTTCGGCGGCCCACGATGCGGTGCCGGTGCTGGGCGGTGGTTTTTCCCGGGCGATCTACATGGCCGACGTGGCCAACGTGCGCAATCCACGGCTGGTGAAGTCGCTCAAGGCGGCCTTGCAGGCGCTGCCGAACGTGACGATCCATGAGCAGTGCGAAGTCAGCGGGTTTATTCGGCAGGACGAAAAAATAGTCGGTGTGCAGACCTCCACCGGCGCGATCCATGGCGACCAAGTGGTCCTCACCGCTGGTGCCTGGAGCGGCGATCTGCTCAAGAGCCTGGGCCTTGAATTGCCGGTCGAACCGGTGAAAGGGCAGATGATCCTCTACAAGTGCGCGGCGGACTTCCTGCCAAGCATGGTGCTGGCCAAGGGGCGCTATGCGATTCCGCGCCGCGATGGTCACATCCTGATTGGCAGTACCCTGGAGCATGAAGGCTACGACAAGACGCCGACCGAATCGGCACTCGAAAGCCTCAAGGCCTCGGCTATCGAATTGATTCCGGCGTTGGCCGATGCCGAGGTGGTGGGGCATTGGGCCGGGTTGCGGCCAGGCTCGCCGGAGGGCATTCCCTATATTGGCCAGGTGCCGGGTTTTGAGGGGCTTTGGCTCAATTGCGGGCATTACCGCAACGGGTTGGTGTTGGCACCGGCGTCGTGTCAGTTGTTTGCCGATGTGATGCTGGGCAGGGCACCGATCATCGATCCTGCGCCGTATGCGCCAGCCGGGCGGATTTGAAACAAGATCAAAAGATCGCAGCCTGCGGCAGCTCCTACAGGAGAAATGCGTACCCCTCCTGTAGGAGCTGCCGCAGGCTGCGATCTTTTGAGGCCGTCAATCCAAACCGAGTTTCTTGAGCCTGTAGCGCATCGATCTGAATGACAGATTCAACCGCTGAGCCGCCGCCGTGCGGTTCCAGCGGGTCTCTTCCAGCGCCTGCAAAAGCAACTGGCGCTCAACGTTTTCCAGGTACGCTTCCAGGTTATCGATCTGCGTAAGGTCCGGCACACCCGCTTCGGCGGCACAGTTGCCTTCGGCCAGGCGCAGGTCGCTGGGCTCGATCTGCTGGTTGTCGCATAACGTGTGAGCCCGTTCGAGCATGTTCTCAAGTTCGCGCACATTGCCCGGGAAACGGTAGCTTTTCAGGACCTCGAGGGCATTCGGGTGGAGTGTTGCCGCGGGCTGCCCGGTGTCTGCAGCCAGGCGCTTGAGCACATGGCTGGCCAGGGGCTCGATGTCGTCACGGCGTTCGCGCAACGGCGGAACCCGCAGCTCGATCACGTTCAGGCGGTAGTACAGGTCCTGGCGAAAACGTTCGGCAGCGACTTCGGCGCCAAGGTCTTTGTGGGTGGCGCAAAGGATGCGCACATCGACCACCACTTCCTGTTGCCCACCGACGCTGCGTACTGCTTTCTCCTGGATGGCCCGCAACAGTTTGACCTGCATCGGCAAAGGCAGGTCTGCCACTTCGTCGAGGAACAGGGTGCCGCCGTGGGCCGCCTGGAACAGTCCCGGTTTATCTTCGATGGCGCCGCTGAAGCTGCCTTTTCGATGGCCGAAAAACTCGCTCTCCATCAGCTCGGTCGGAATCGCACCGCAATTGACCGGGACAAAGGGTTGGCTGGCCCGTGGTCCTCGCTCATGAATAAGGCGGGCGACCCGTTCCTTGCCGCTGCCGGACTCGCCACTGATGTACACCGGTGCCTGGCTACGGGCCAGCTTGTCGATCTGTTTGCGCAGATCGCGCATGGGCGGTGAGTCACCCAGCAAACGACGATCGATGGCGGAGCCAGGGGCGGGCAGCAGCAAGGCACTGGTCACCAGTTCCCGAAGGCGGGTCAGGTCCACCGGTTTGGTCAGGAAATCGAACGCACCGGCCTTCAGCGCATTGATCGCCGTGTCGAGGCTGCCATAGGCCGTGATCATGGCCACCGGGACTTGCGGGTAGCGTTGCTGGATGTGTTGCACCAGCTCCAGGCCGCTGCCGTCGGGCAAGCGCATGTCGGTCAGGCACAGGTCGAACGCCTCGCGCTGGAGCAGGATCAACGCCTCGCCAGCGTTGCGTGCGCTGTAGGTATCGAGTCTCATCCGTCCCAGGGTGATTTCCAGGAGTTCGCGGATGTCCGGCTCGTCGTCGACGATCAGGACTTTTTGCCGTGGGCTCATGTTCAACCTTGTTTGCATCCGTGAGCAAAGGTAATGCGAAAGCAGCCGCCGCCCTGGCGTGATTTGAAGTCCAGGCGGGCCTGGTTGCTTTCGCACAGCTCGCGGGACAGATAAAGGCCCAGGCCCGTGCCCTGGTGGCTGGTGGTGAAGAAAGGCTCGAACAATTGCGCTTGATGGTCCGGGGCCACCCCGGGTCCGTCGTCGAGGATTTCGAGGATCGGCAGCTGACTCTCAGGGTCGATGAACAACTCAAGCCAGACCTGCGCCTGGTCGTGGTTCAGGGCGCTATGGCGCCATGCATTGCGGATCAGGTTGTCGAGAATCTGCTCCAGCTGGTTCGGGTCCATCAAGGTACTGAAGTCACCGCAAGCCATGCGTAGATGGATCTTCTGGCGCTCGGTCGCCTGCTCGCGGGTTTGTGTCACGAACTGCTCCAGCCACGGCTTCAGGTCGAGTCGTTGCGCCACGGTTTGCTGGCGACGGGACAGTTGCAGGACGTTTTCGATTACCCGATTCATTCGCTGAGAGTGGTCTTGAATAATCTGCGTCAGACGTCGATCCGCGCCATTCAGTTCCTCCGATTCGCGCAATAGCTGCGCGGCGTGACTGATGGCGCCTAACGGATTGCGGATTTCATGGGCGACACCGGCGGTCAGGCGGCCGAGGGCGGCGAGTTTCAGTTGTTGAGCCTGCTGGGTGACCTGGGCGAGGTCTTCGAGAAAGACCAGGATCTGCTGATGCGGGCCAGGAGCCAGGGCAATGAAGCTCGGCTGCAGTTCAAGGCCGCTGCCGGGGATTTTCAGGCTATGCGGGCGCAGCGTCGGGTTGTTGATCCACAGTTGCAGACGTTCGACCAGGGCGGGGGCCTGTTCGTCGATCCGCCGGCCTTCGAGACGCTCGCAGCCCAGCAGGGCCAACGCACTGTGATTGGCCAGTTGCACGCGCCATTGGTCGTCAAACACCAGAATGCCAGTACGCATGCGTTGCAGGATCAGGGCATTGAGGGCTTCCAGGCCGATGACTTCGCTGGTTTTCTGTTCTGCCAGGGTTTCGCTGACTTCCAGCCGTCGGACCAGGCCTTGCACCAGCAGTGACGCGGCAAAACACAGGGCGCCGAGCGTGCCGATCTGCAAGTAATCGTTGGGGCTGGCGGGATGGCTGAGATTCAGCAGGAAACTCGAACCCAGGATGCCAAGTGCGCTGATGGCGGCGATCAGCAAGCCGATGCGTCCTCGCAACAAGGTATTGCTGATGGCCACCGAGACGATCAACAAGTTGCCGATGGCGCTGGCCACACCGCCACCGGCGTAGAACAACACGCAAAGCAGCAGGACATCGACCAGCGCCAGGCTGAGCAGTTGTGTTGGACGGCGGGTGTTTGCGAAGAAGACCACCAGCAGGATGTTCAGCACCAGGTACAACCCGCTGGCGTAGCGCAGCAGGTCGTCATTGGCGGACGTCAGCAACCGGTAGTCCAGGTTGCTGGAAATCAGCAGCACCAGGGTGATGCCGATGCTCAGGCGGTAGAGGTGATAGAGGCGCAGCAGTCGCTGGGCCTGTTTGTCGCCGGGACTGGTCGTCTCAGCGATCACTGGAGCCTGGGCCTTGCTCAAGGTGAGCCTGGCTGCAATACCACTGTTGTTGAAGGCTCAGCGCACGGTCGCGGGGCAGGTGCACGCCGCAATGGGCGCAGCGGACCATGGGCGCCGCTTCCAGCTCGGCGGAGGACTTGGGTGCAGAGACCTGGCGCTTGTACTTGCGCCAGAACCAGACAGCGGCGGCAATCACTGCGATCCAGAATAGTAAACGAAGCATGGTGAGCTGCTTTATGACGGATGAGCCGCCAGTTTAGCCAAGGACATGACAGGCGCACAGCGTATTCGCGCGGCATAAAAACGGCGCAATAAAAAAGGGAGACTCGAGCGTCTCCCTTTCTGTACCGCCGGTCGTATCAGTCGAACACGCCGAAGGTCATGTAGCTGAACCACGAGCGGTCTTCGTTGTTGCCCTCGGCCTCGTGATCCTCTTCCTCGATCACATCGCCGTTGCCGTCTTTAGGCTTGAGCTCGCTCGGAATCGCGTCCTTGGCATCCTGGAACTGCTTCTGCACGTCCTGGTTGGCGCGGGTTTCTCCCGGCGGCAGCGGCGGACGGGATTCGATCAGGCCCAGGGTGGCCTTGCTCAGCCACGAACGGTTGTCGGCTTCGGCGACCGATGGCACGAACTGACCGTCCACCAGGCTTGGGTGGTTCGGGTAGTTGAGCTTCAGGGTTTCGAGGCTGGTGGCAGCCAGTTCATCCAGGTGCAGGCGCTGGTAGGCCTCGGTCATCACCGCCAGGCCGTCGCCGACCGCAGGGGTTTCCTGGAAGTTTTCCACCACGTAGCGACCGCGGTTCGCGGCGGCGACGTAGGCCTGACGGGTCAGGTAATAGTCGGCCACGTGGATTTCGTAGGCGGCCAGCAGGTTGCGCAGGTAGATCATGCGCTGCTTGGCGTCCGGCGCATAACGGCTGTTGGGGAAGCGGCTGGTCAGCTGGGCGAACTCGTTGTAGGAGTCGCGAGCGGCACCCGGGTCACGCTTGGTCATGTCCAGCGGCAGGAAGCGCGAGAGCAGGCCAACGTCCTGGTCAAAAGACGTCAGGCCCTTGAGGTAGTAGGCGTAATCGACGTTCGGGTGCTGTGGGTGCAGGCGAATGAAGCGCTCGGCAGCGGCCTTGGCGGCTTCCGGTTCGGCGTTCTTGTAGTTGGCGTAGATCAGCTCCAACTGGGCCTGATCGGCATAACGGCCGAACGGATAGCGCGATTCCAGAGCCTTCAGCTTGGCAGTGGCGCTGGTGTAGCTATTATTGTCCAGATCGGCTTGAGCCTGTTGGTACAACTCGACTTCGCTCAGGTTTTCGTCTACGACTTCCTTCGAAGAGCAAGCAGCGGTCAATGCGAGGATGGCGATCAGCAGCAGGTGTTTCACTTGCATGGCGGCTTGCGTCCCTATGACGGCCGCTGTCTTGGGCGAGGCCGTCCTGTTATGATGAGCGCCCCGTTGAATAGCCTCGGGGCAAAAGACGCCGTATTTAACCACAAGCGCGCAGCCGAAACCAAAGGCTGTGCCGACGCCTAGTCCGAGCATGTCCGATAAAATTGAACTTAGCGCAGAGGTGCCGTCCGAATTGGGCGGCCAACGCCTCGATCAAGTCGCCGCACAATTATTCGCTGAGCACTCGCGCTCGCGCCTTTCCGCCTGGATCAAAGACGGCCGCCTGACTGTGGATGGGGCGGTTGTCCGCCCGCGAGACATCGTTCACGGTGGCGCCATTCTTGAACTCACTGCCGAGCAGGAAGCTCAGGGCGAATGGGTCGCTCAAGACATCGCCCTGGACATCGTCTATGAAGACGACGACATCCTGGTGATCAACAAGCCTGCGGGCCTGGTGGTTCACCCGGCTGCTGGCCACGCTGATGGCACCTTGCTCAACGCCTTGCTGCACCACGTGCCGGACATCATCAATGTGCCCCGCGCCGGTATCGTGCATCGCCTGGACAAGGACACCACCGGTCTGATGGTGGTAGCCAAGACCATTCAGGCGCAGACGCAGCTGGTTACACAGTTGCAGAGCCGCAGCGTCAGCCGGATCTACGAGTGCATCGTGATCGGCGTGGTGACGGCTGGCGGCAAGATCAATGCGCCGATCGGTCGTCATGGCCAGCAACGCCAGCGCATGGCCGTGATGGAAGGTGGTAAGCAGGCCGTCAGCCACTACCGCGTGCTTGAGCGTTTCCGTTCCCACACCCACGTGCGGGTGAAGCTGGAAACCGGTCGTACACACCAGATTCGCGTGCACATGGCGCACATTAACTTCCCGTTGGTCGGAGACCCTGCCTACGGCGGTCGTTTCCGGATTCCGCCGGCCGCCAACCCGACCATGGTCGAGTCGCTGAAAAACTTCCCGCGTCAGGCGCTGCATGCGCGGTTCCTCGAGCTGGATCACCCGACCACCGGTGAGCGCATGAGCTGGGAATCGCCGTTGCCGGAAGATTTCGTCTGGTTGCTGACCCTGCTCAAGCAAGACCGCGAGGCGTTTGTCGGATGAGTGACTGGCTGATTCCTGACTGGCCCGCGCCGGCCGGGGTCAAAGCCTGTGTCACCACCCGTGCGGGCGGCGTCAGCCTGGCGCCGTTCGACAGCCTCAATCTTGGTGATCACGTCGACGACAGCCCCGAAGCTGTCGCCGAAAATCGCCGGCGTCTGACTGATCGTTTTTCGATTCAACCGGCCTGGCTGCAGCAGGTCCACGGCATCGTCGTGGCGCATGCGGATCCGAGCCGGGTGGACACTGCCGATGCCAGTTGGACCTCAACGCCGGGCATTGCCTGTGCGGCGATGACTGCGGACTGCCTGCCTGCGTTGTTTTGCGACCGTGCCGGTACGCGTGTCGCGGCGGCCCATGCCGGTTGGCGCGGGTTGGCGGCGGGGGTGCTGGAAGCGACCCTCGACAGCCTGGACGTGCCACCTGCCGAGGTTTTGGTCTGGCTTGGCCCGGCCATTGGTCCGAAAGCCTTCGAAGTCGGCCCGGAAGTGCGGGCAACCTTCGTCGAGCAACTGCCCGAAGCTGCTCAAGCTTTTGCGCCGAGTCAAAACCCCGGCAAGTTCATGGCCGACATCTATACGCTGGCGCGCTTGCGCCTGGCAGCCCGTGGTGTAACCGCTGTCTACGGCGGCGGGTTCTGCACCGTCACCGATCCACGCTTCTTTTCCTACCGCCGTGCGTCCCGCACCGGTCGATTTGCCTCCTTGATCTGGCTCGAACGCTAGACTTGTCTGACCTGCATCAACGTCTCGACGCTTGAAACTCCCAGAATCGACCGCATCTATTGTGGTATCTGGCAGGTTTCTTCATTCAGGATGTTTTATAGGTCCGGCCTGCTCAAAAGGAAGGTGACCCATGCGTATAGACCGTTTAACCAGCAAATTGCAGTTAGCGTTGTCCGATGCCCAATCCCTGGCCGTCGGTCTCGATCATCCGGCCATTGAGCCGGCGCACTTGATGCAAGCCCTGCTCGAGCAACAGGGCGGCTCGATCAAGCCCCTGCTGATGCAGGTGGGCTTCGACGTCAACAGCCTGCGTAAAGAGCTGACCAAAGAGCTCGACCAGCTCCCGAAAATTCAGAATCCGACCGGCGACGTGAACATGTCGCAGGATCTGGCGCGTCTGCTCAACCAGGCCGATCGCCTGGCCCAGCAAAAGGGCGACCAGTTCATTTCCAGCGAACTGGTGCTGCTCGCCGCGATGGACGAGAACAGCAAGATCGGCAAGCTGTTGCTCGGTCAGGGCGTGAGCAAGAAAGCCCTGGAAAACGCGATCAACAACCTCCGTGGTGGTGAGGCAGTCAATGACGCGAACCACGAGGAAGCCCGGCAGGCGCTGGATAAGTACACGGTCGACCTGACCAAGCGTGCCGAGGAGGGCAAGCTCGATCCGGTGATCGGCCGTGACGATGAAATTCGTCGCACTATCCAGGTGCTGCAACGCCGCACCAAGAACAACCCGGTGCTGATCGGTGAGCCTGGCGTCGGTAAGACCGCCATCGCCGAAGGCTTGGCCCAGCGCATCATCAATGGCGAAGTGCCGGATGGCCTCAAGGGCAAGCGATTGTTGTCCCTGGACATGGGGGCATTGATTGCCGGTGCCAAGTATCGCGGTGAGTTCGAAGAACGCCTGAAATCCCTGCTCAACGAGCTGTCGAAGCAGGAAGGGCAGATCATCCTGTTCATCGACGAACTGCACACCATGGTCGGCGCCGGTAAAGGCGAGGGCTCGATGGATGCGGGCAACATGCTCAAGCCAGCCCTGGCGCGTGGCGAACTGCACTGCGTCGGTGCCACCACGCTCAACGAGTACCGTCAATACATAGAGAAGGACGCCGCCCTCGAGCGACGCTTCCAGAAAGTGCTGGTGGACGAGCCGAGCGAAGAAGACACCATCGCCATCCTGCGTGGCCTGAAAGAACGCTATGAGGTCCACCACAAGGTGGCGATCACCGACGGCGCGATCATTGCGGCGGCCAAGCTCAGCCATCGCTATATCACTGACCGGCAGTTGCCGGACAAGGCCATCGACCTGATCGACGAGGCCGCCAGCCGCATCCGCATGGAGATCGACTCCAAGCCGGAGGTGCTGGACCGCCTGGAACGACGTTTGATCCAGCTGAAGGTGGAATCCCAGGCGCTGAAGAAAGAAAGCGACGACGCAGCGAAGAAACGCCTGGAAAAACTCCAGGAAGAAATCGCCCGCCTCGAGCGTGAGTACTCGGACCTGGAAGAAATCTGGAACTCGGAAAAAGCCGAGGTTCAGGGTTCTGCGCAAATCCAGCAGAAGATCGAACAGTCCCGTCAGGAACTGGAAGCCGCTCGCCGCAAAGGCGACCTGAACCGCATGGCGGAGTTGCAGTACGGGGTGATCCCGGACCTGGAGCGCAGCCTGCAAATGGTCGACCAGCATGGAAAACCTGAAAACCAGTTGCTGCGCAGCAAGGTGACTGAAGAAGAGATCGCCGAAGTCGTGTCGAAGTGGACCGGTATTCCCGTGTCGAAAATGCTCGAAGGCGAGCGCGAAAAACTGATGAAGATGGAAAGCCTGTTGCACCAGCGTGTGATCGGCCAGGACGAAGCGGTGGTGGCCGTGTCCAACGCGGTGCGGCGTTCCCGCGCCGGGTTGTCCGACCCGAATCGCCCGAGCGGCTCGTTCATGTTCCTCGGCCCGACCGGTGTCGGTAAAACCGAGCTGTGCAAGGCGCTGGCTGAATTTCTCTTTGATACCGAAGAGGCGATGGTGCGGATCGACATGTCCGAGTTCATGGAGAAACATTCCGTGGCTCGCCTGATCGGTGCGCCACCAGGCTACGTCGGTTACGAGGAGGGCGGTTACCTGACCGAGGCGGTGCGTCGCAAGCCATACTCGGTGATCCTCATGGACGAAGTCGAGAAGGCGCACCCGGATGTGTTCAACATCCTGCTGCAGGTGCTGGAAGACGGTCGCTTGACCGACAGCCATGGCCGTACGGTGGACTTCAAGAACACCGTGATTGTCATGACCTCCAACCTGGGTTCGGTGCAGATCCAGGAATTGGTGGGTGATCGTGAGGCGCAGCGCGCGGCGGTGATGGATGCGATTTCCAGCCACTTCCGGCCGGAGTTCATCAACCGGGTCGACGAAGTGGTGATCTTCGAGCCTTTGGCGCGGGATCAGATTGCTGGCATCACCGAGATCCAGTTGGGTCGCCTGCGCAGTCGCCTGACCGAGCGGGAGCTGAAGCTGGAACTGAGCCCAGAGGCCATGGATAAGCTGATCGCGGTCGGCTACGACCCTGTGTACGGCGCACGGCCGCTCAAGAGGGCCATACAGCGCTGGATCGAGAACCCGCTGGCGCAGTTGATCCTTTCCGGTCGATTCATGCCGGGTGACACCGCTCAGGGCGTGGTGGAAAACGACGAAATCGTCTTCGTCTGATCCGTAACCGCAGCAAAATCGAAAAGGCCTCGCACAACGAGGCCTTTTTTTCATTCAGGCTGTTGAACTCTAAGGAAAAGGCTTGTAAAGTGCGCCCCGCAGTAAGTCACCCGCCAGGGTTTCTGCTTCAGGCAGGAATCTAAAATAAGTTGCAAATCATTAACTTGAATGCAAATTAGGGGGTTGACAGAGGTGCTGAAGATTGTAGAATAGCGCGCCTCAGACACACGAACGCAGCGATGCGAACGGGTCGAAGAGAATGCAGTAAAGCTACAAAGTTGTAAATTGAAATGTGTAGTTCCGTGATAGCTCAGTCGGTAGAGCAAATGACTGTTAATCATTGGGTCCCAGGTTCGAGTCCTGGTCACGGAGCCAATTTCAAGCCGGGGTATAGCGCAGTCCGGTAGCGCGCCTGCTTTGGGAGCAGGATGTCAGGAGTTCGAATCCCCTTACCCCGACCATTTTTGGGTCGTTAGCTCAGTTGGTAGAGCAGTTGGCTTTTAACCAATTGGTCGTAGGTTCGAATCCCA
>NZ_JAXDEQ010000041.1:0-55199 GCF_035065025.1 Pseudomonas sp. YuFO8
AGCTCCTACAGGGGATCACCGCCAGGCACAAATCCCGGCAACACCCAAAAAACCTGGAGCTGCCGCAGGGGGAATTATCTAGAACATCGGTCGTGCCGCCGCAATCGCCACCAACACCAACCCGACAATCAGATTGATCCCCACCAACCGACGAATCCTTCCCAGTACCGCAGCCCCCGCCGGCCAATCCTGGGCCGTCACCGCCGTGCGCAACTCCGGCAACATCAACGCCTGGATCCGGATGAACAGCGCCGTCATCACCACATACAGCCCCATCATCACCTGCACGTAACGCGGTGCGCTTTCAAAACCTGTGTATTGCAGATGAATCATGCCGACGCCGCTGATCGGCAATAGCACCACCGCGACCCAGACCCAGCGAAAGAAACCTTGAAACACTTCCAGCCACAGCTTCAGCCGGGCAGGGCCCTCCAGTGCCTTCAAGGCCGCGGGGCGCAAGACCATCCAGGCGAAAAACATGCCGCCGACCCACACCAGTGCGGCGAGGACATGCAGGCTATAAATGAGGCTAAAAGGTGTCATCGGGTTACTCCGTTCTGCGCGGGATTCATTAGCGGGGTATGATAGCGACCGAACCGAACTACTGAAAATTTATCCAGCGTTTTTTGCGCCCGACAATCCATGATCAGCACCGAACTCAAAACCACGATCCAGGGCGCCTATTCGCGTTTTCTCGAAGCCAAGAGCCTCAAGCCGCGCTACGGCCAACGCCTGATGATCGCCGAAATCGCCAAGGTCCTCGGTGACATCGACACCGACGACGAAGGCCGGCGCAGTGGCGACCCCGCGATTGTCGCGGTGGAAGCCGGCACCGGTACCGGCAAGACCGTAGCCTACAGCCTGGCGGCCATCCCCACTGCCAAGGCGGCGGGCAAGCGCCTGGTGATCGCCACGGCCACCGTCGCCCTGCAGGAGCAGATCGTCTACAAGGATCTGCCCGACCTCATGCGCAACAGCGGGCTGAATTTCAGCTTTGCGCTGGCCAAGGGGCGTGGACGCTACATGTGCCTGTCCAAGCTCGACATGTTGCTCCAGGAAGGTCACGCACAAACCGCCACCGCCCAGCTGTTCGAAGAAGAAGGCTTCAAGATCGAGGTCGATGAGGCCAGCCAGAAGCTGTTCACCAGCATGATCGAGAAACTTGCCGGCAATAAGTGGGACGGTGACCGCGACAGCTGGTCCACCGCCCTGGAGGACGCCGACTGGGCGCGCCTGACCACCGATCACAGCCAGTGCACCAACCGCCATTGCCCGAACTTCGGCCAGTGCGCCTTCTACAAGGCCCGCGAAGGCATGGGCAAGGTCGATGTGATCGTCACCAACCACGACATGGTCCTGGCCGACCTGGCGCTGGGCGGCGGTGCCGTGCTGCCCGATCCGCGCGACACCATCTACGTGTTCGACGAAGGCCATCACCTGCCGGACAAGGCCATCGGCCACTTTGCCCATTACACGCGCCTGCGCTCCACCGCCGACTGGCTGGAAACCACCGCGAAGAACCTCACCAAGCTGCTGGCCCAACACCCGTTGCCCGGTGATCTGGGCAAGCTGATCGAACAGGTGCCGGAGCTGGCGCGGGAGATCAAGACCCAGCAACAGTTCATGTTCACCGCCTGTGAGCAGATCGCCGATTTCAAGCCCGGCGAAGATGTCGAGGGCCGCGAACGCCCACGCCACCGTTTCGTCGGCGGGGTGATTCCCGAGCACATGCGCGAAATGGGCGTCGAGCTGAAGAAGGGCTACGCGCGCCTGACCGACCTGTTTACCCGCCTCACTGAATTGCTCAAGGAAGGCATGGACGGCGAGGTCAATATCGGCATCGCCAGCAACCAGGCCGAGGAGTGGTATCCGTTGTTCGGCAGCCTGTTGTCGCGCTCATCCGGCAACTGGGAATTGTGGGTCGCGTTCACCGCTGAAGACCCGGAAGACAACCCGCCCATGGCCCGCTGGCTGACCCTGGCGGAAAGCGGCTCGCTTTTCGATATCGAAGTCAACGCAAGCCCGATCCTGGCGGCGGAAATGCTCCGGCGCAACCTGTGGAACGTGGCCTATGGCGCGCTGGTGACGTCGGCCACCTTGACCGCCCTGGGCACCTTCGACCGCTTCCGCATGCGCGCCGGCCTGCCGAAAAAGGCCGTGACCGCCGTGGTGCCGAGCCCGTTCCATCACGCCGACGCCGGTGTATTGCGGGTGCCGAACCTGAACGCCGATCCGCGGGATGCGGCGGCCCATACCGCCGCGATCATCCGTGACCTGCCAGACCTGGTCGAAGGGTCTCGGGGCACGCTGGTGCTGTTTTCCTCGCGCAAGCAGATGCAGGACGTGTTCGACGGCCTGGACCGCGACTGGCGCAAGCAGGTGTTCATTCAAGGCAACCTGTCGAAACAGGAAACCCTGAACAAGCACAAGGCGCGGGTCGATGGCGGTGATTCCAGCGTTCTGTTCGGCCTGGCGAGTTTTGCCGAAGGGGTCGACTTGCCCGGTGCCTACTGCGAGCACGTAGTGATCGCCAAGATTCCGTTCTCGGTGCCGGATGATCCGGTCGAAGCGGCGCTGGCCGAATGGATCGAGGCCCGTGGCGGCAATCCGTTCATGGAGATTTCCGTGCCGGACGCCTCGCTGAAACTGGTCCAGGCCTGCGGGCGCCTGCTGCGCACCGAAGAAGACCGCGGCACCATCACCTTGCTCGATCGGCGCCTGGTCACCCAGCGTTATGGCAAGGCGATCCTCAATGCGTTGCCTCCCTTCCGCCGTGAAATTTCCTGATAAACCGGTGGGCAGTTTTGCCCGCCGCGTTGTCTATCTCTCTACCATCGCTTTTCCATTGGCCCGCCCGGGTCGCTAGGGAGAATTCCGTTCTCATGATTCGCTGTTCGCTACCTGCCGTTCTTGCCCTGATGTTCGCCACGCCCTTGCTGGCGGCGCCCGCCGGGCAGCAGACGCTGTTCAATTTTGTGCGCCCCGCCGACGTGGTCCAGGTGGCGACCCAGGACGCCAGCCTGCCGCAGTCCAACGCCGAACAGACGCCCGAAGGCGAAGTGCTGCGCCGGGTCACCTTCAACCCTGTTGCGCGGCCAACGCTGCGCCTGTCGCCGCAGACCGGTGCCTGGGACTGGTCGCAGTCGGGCGTCATGAGCTTGCGGATCCAGAGCGCCATGAATTGGGCCGTGACCCTGTACGTGACCATTCAGAGCAACGACGGCAAGACGTTGGTCAGTCGCGTCGATCTTCCAGCCGGCCCGGCGCAGACCCTGTTGGTGCCATTGCAGCCGACTTCGCCGCTGAGCCAGGGCCTGAAGGCGGGTCCGCCGATGCCGATGACCGTCGACGGCCAGCGCATTTTGCTGGCCAGCAGTGCCGGTGAACTGGACCGCAGCCAGGTGGTGTCGGTCAGCCTGTCCATGGATCAACCGAAAGTCGCCCAGAGCATCCTGCTGGAGCGCTTTGGCGTGCAGGATGGCGAAGGTGTGACCCAAGCGGTCTATGGCGGGCTGGTGGACGCTTATGGCCAATCGACCCGGGCCAAATGGCCAGAAAAGGTCAGTAGCGACGAACAACTGAAAAGCGCCGCCGCCAAGGAACAACAGCAGCTGAAAACCTGGCTGGGTGAGCGCGAAAAGTCCTCCCTGGACACGTTCGGCGGCTGGACCAACGGGCCGACGTTCAAGGCCAGCGGTTTTTTCCGCACCGAGAAACGCGATGGACGCTGGTACCTGGTGACGCCGCAGGGGCATCCGTTCTATTCGCTGGGGGTCAACACCGTTGCGGCGGACGTCAACCAGACGTATGTCGCCGGTCGGGAATGGATGTTCGAATCCCTGCCCAAGGCGGATGAACCGCTGGCCAATCACTTCGGGGAAGGCGACAACCGCGGTGGTAATGGTGTCGATAAGGGGCGGGGTTTCAGTTCTGGAAAATGGTATGACTTCTATGGCGCCAATCTGCAGCGTCTGTACGGCGACCCTTGTGCACTGGGCAGCAATACCAAGGCCGGCGTTGCTGAAGCGGCCAAGGCCGATGCGGTAGAAGCAACGGCCGAGAAGGCTGCCGAGCCTGCCGTCGCACCCTCAACGGCCGAATCCGGAGTCGCCGAAGCGGCCAAGGCCGGCGCCGCCGATGCGACGGTGGCAAAAGCGGCTGAGCCACCACCTGCCGAACCCTGCAAAACGACCTTTGATGAGCAGCGCTGGACCGGCCACACCCTGGAGCGCCTGCAAGCCTGGGGGTTCAACACCCTCGGCAACTGGAGCGCACCGGCACTGGGTGACGCGCAGCGCATGCCGTACACCTTGCCATTGTCGATCGTCGGCGATTACGCGAGCATCAGCACTGGCAACGACTGGTGGGGCGGGATGCCCGACCCATTCGACCCGCGTTTCGCCATGGCGACCGAGCGCGCGGTGGCCATTGCTGCCCGCGACCACCGCGACGATCCATGGCTGATCGGTTACTTCGCCGACAACGAACTGGCCTGGGCCGGTCCCGGCGATGACCCGAAAGCCCGTTATGCGCTGGCCTATGGCACCTTGAAAATGACCACCGACGTGCCGGCCAAGCGCGCGTTCCTCAAGCAGTTGCGTGACAAATACCGCAACCAGGCGGGCTTGTCGAAAGCCTGGGGTATCGATCTGCCAGCCTGGGAACTGATGGAGGACCCGGGCTTCGTGCCGCCGCTGCCAAGCGCCGAGCACCCGGAAATCGAGGCCGACTTCAAATACTTCCAGAAGGTCTTCGCCGACACCTACTTCAAGACCATTTCCGATTCGCTGGAGTGGCACGCGCCGAACCAGCTCCTGCTTGGTGGCCGGTTTGCCATCAGCACCCCGGAAGCCGTTGAGGCCTGTGCGCAGTACTGCGACGTATTGAGTTTCAACATGTACACCTTGCAACCCCAGGACGGTTACGACTTCGCCAGGCTGCGCAGTCTGGACAAACCGGTATTGGTCACCGAGTTCAACTTCGGCTCGACCGACCGCGGCCCGTTCTGGGGCGGCGTGACGCAACTGGCGAAGGAAGAAGACCGTGGCCCGGCCTACGCGAATTTCCTGAAACAGGCGCTGGGCGAGCCGTCGATTGTTGGCGTGCACTGGTTCCAGTACCTCGACCAACCCGTGACCGGTCGCCTGCTGGATGGCGAAAATGGTCACTTTGGCCTGGTGGGGATAACCGATCTGCCGTTCCAGGGCTTTGTCGACACCGTGCGCAAGAGCAATCTGGCGACGGTCGATCAATTGGCCAAAGAGGCCCAGAAGGCCGCCGCCGAGGTCGACAAGGCGAACCACGACGCCGAGGGCGGGCGCAAGGCCGAAGCCGGCAAAGGCTCGGGGAAGGGCGCTGGTGGGCATTCCGGCCAAGGTCATTAAACGCCGGGATCGCAACCCTGTAGGAGCTGCCGAAGGCTGCGATCTTTTGATTTTAACCTGGGGGTTGAATTGACCGCCCAGCCCGCCCCTGTTCCCAAAACCCTCAAGGGCTGGAACAATGCGGCCCACTTTATAGAACGTTTCCGGGGAGTTGCGGGTGCAGATTCAGGGTCATTACGAGCTTAAGTTCGAGGCAGTGCGTGAAGCGTTCGCGGCGCTGTTCGACGATCCTCAGGAACGTGGCGCCGCGTTGTGCATCCGGGTCGGCGGCGAAACCGTCGTCGACTTGTGGGCCGGCACCGCAGACAAGGACGGAGCCGAAGCCTGGCACAGCGACACCATCGCCAACCTCTTCTCCTGCACCAAGACCTTCACCGCCGTCACCGCCCTGCAACTGGTGGCCGAAGGCAAGCTGCAACTGGATGCCCCGGTGGCCCGCTACTGGCCTGAATTCGCCGCCGCCGGCAAAGAATCGGTGACCCTGCGCCAACTGCTTTGCCATCAGGCCGGTCTGCCGGCGTTGCGCGAGTTACTGGCCCCTGAAGCGCTTTACGACTGGCAAACCATGGTCGACGCCCTGGCCGCCGAAGCACCATGGTGGACGCCGGGTGAGGGCCACGGTTATGCGGCCATCACCTATGGCTGGCTGGTCGGCGAGCTGCTGCGCCGTGCTGACGGTCGTGGCCCCGGTGAATCCATCGTGGCGCGGGTTGCCAAGCCTTTGGGCCTGGATTTTCACGTCGGCCTGGCCGATGAAGAGTTTCATCGCGTGGCGCACATTGCCCGCGGCAAGGGCAATGTCGGCGATGCCGCGGCCCAGCGCCTGCTGCAAGTGACCCTGCGCGAGCCAACGGCCATGACCACCCGTGCTTTTACCAATCCACCTTCGGTGCTGACCAGTACCAACAAACCTGAGTGGCGGCGCATGCAACAGCCGGCGGCCAATGGCCACGGCAATGCCCGCAGCCTGGCCGGGTTTTACGCCGGTTTGCTCGATGGCAGCCTGCTGGAAGGCGAATTGCTCGACGAGCTGACCCGCGAGCACAGCCTCGGCGAAGACAAGACACTGTTGACCCGAACCCGTTTCGGCCTGGGCTGCATGCTCGACCAACCGGATGTGCCCAATGCGACCTTCGGCCTGGGCGCGCGAGCCTTCGGGCATCCGGGTGCGGGTGGCTCTGTTGGTTTCGCTGACCCGGAACATGATGTGGCATTCGGTTTTGTGACAAATACCCTGGGGCCGTACGTCTTGATGGATCCGCGCGCACAAAAGCTTGTGCGGGTACTGGCCACTTGTCTGTAAATCACGCTCAAGGGTTCCGGAGCTGGAACCCGACGGCCTTTTCAGTTTCCAAGCGTCTGTTTATGCGGGCTGACCCGGCCTGATTTTATTACTTCATTTTTGTGGATATCCAATGTCAACCAAACCCACCCTCGCCTTGGCACTGTGCTTCGCTATTACCGGTTGCGCGCAGACTCCTAAAAATGATGCAGACGGCGGCAGTTGGTGGCCGTTCGGGTCTTCCGACAAAGTCGCGGCCAAAGAGCCGGCCAAAGAACCGGCCCCAGCTCCCTTGAAGCCCACCGCAGCCGCTGCGGTGACCAAGACTGACAGTTCCAGCCCTTGGTACTGGCCGTTCGGCTCCGAGGAAGTGCTCGACAAGAAACCAGAGGTAAAACCTGAGGCCAAGCCGGTCGAAGTCGCCAAGGCCGAGGCCGATGCGGGCGGCAAGTGGTGGTGGCCGTTCGGCGGCAAGGATCAAAGCACTGCCAAAGCCGTGCCGATGCCTGATCCGAAAGTCACCCAAGCCTGGCTTGACGACTACGAACCGCGTCTGCGTACAGCGATCAAGGACAGCAACCTGCAACTCGAACGCCGTGAAAACGTCCTGGTGGTCACCGCGCCGGTAGAAGGCTCGTTCAACCCGGACCGCCCGGCCATGCTGCTGCCGGTAACCCTCGGCCCGTTCACTCGCGTTGCGAAAATCCTTGAAGCCGATCCGAAGACTGCCGTGCTGGTACTCGGCCACAGTGACACCTCGGGCGCAGCGCCGGCTAACGTGAAGCTGAGCCAGGAACGTGCGCAGTCGGTGGCTGCGATCTTCCGCCTCAGCGGTCTACAGCGCGATCGTCTGATGCTGCGTGGCATGGGTGGTGAAGCCCCGCGTGCCGCTAACGACAGCAATGAAGGCCGTGCCTTGAACCGCCGCGTGGAACTGTTGGTAACGCCGCAAAACACCATGGTCGCCTTGCTGAGCAAGTACAACATGCCGGCCCCGGCGCCTGTGCGCATGGTCGCGGCCCAGGACATCAAGCCGGTTGCCAAGCCTGTGACGCCAGCACCTGCCGATGCGAAGAAAGCGGCTGCACCGGTGGCGAAGAAAGCGCCGGCCAAGAAAGCCGCCGCGAAGAAGACCCCGGCTAAAACGGCAACGCCCGCGAAGAAGACGACACCGGCCAAAGCCGCAGCCGACACTAAAAAAGTCGCCGCCGCCGATACTACAAAGAAGTAATTCGTCAACCATAAGGAATGCGCCATGACCAAGGCCCTGGCTGATATGCGCCGCGACTACACCCGTGATGGCCTGACCGAGGCGCAAGCCCCGGCCGAGCCGTTCGCGCTGTTCCACCAATGGTTTGCCGACGCGGTGAAAACCGAGCAGGCACCGGTGGAGGCCAATGCCATGACCTTGGCCACTGTCGACCAGGAGGGGCGGCCGCATTGCCGCATCCTGCTGCTCAAGGGCCTGGACGCCCAGGGCTTCACCTTCTTCACCAACTACGACAGCGCCAAAGGCCAGCAACTGGTGGCGAATCCATTCGCGGCCATGACGTTTTTCTGGCCGACCCTGGAGCGTCAGGTGCGGATTGAAGGTCGGGTGGTGAAAGTCACGCCAGAAGAATCCGATGCGTACTATCAGGTGCGCCCGCTGGGCAGTCGCCTCGGTGCCTGGGCTTCGCCGCAGAGCCGGGTGATTGCCGATCGGGGTGAGCTGGAGTCGCTGCTCAAGGATACCGAGCAACGTTTCAGCGATAGCCAACCCCACTGCCCTGAACACTGGGGCGGTTATCGCCTGCTGCCAGAACGCATCGAGTTCTGGCAGGGCCGTCCGAGCCGTCTGCACGACCGGCTCAACTATCGCCTGCAGGGTGCCAACTGGATTCTTGAACGCCTGGCACCTTAAGCAGTCTACCGCTCGGGATAAGCTGCCGCTGCGGCCTCAAGCCACTGCGGCAGGTCTCGACGCCTGATTTTCTGAGCCCGGGCGCTCGCCAACCGTTCGAGCATGAACGCTTTTTTCTGCTCGTCCTTGCCGGCCAGCGCCAACGCCAGGTCCCGGTCCATCCAGCGTCTGATGCGCACGTACAGCCACCCATGGAAGTACAGCCCGGCGACGGTAGTGACGACAATGATAAAGTAATCCATCTGGATCCCTGCTCAGTGGCGCTGTTCTGCGATCAGGCCGCGACTGTGTGGTGAGTGCGTGGACAGGCCTGTACGAAGCCTGAATCGAAACATTTTTATCCGGGCAAGGCCGTGACAGGCGTCTGGCTGCGGAGTTTAATGGTTACTTGTCCTTTGGAGTTGATGCTATGCGTAAGTCTGTTCTGCTGGTTGCTTCCTTTTCCACCATGGCGATGTTGCTCACTGGCTGCCAATCGAGCTTGACCGGTGACTCCTATTCCCGTGACGAAGCGCGTCGCGTGCAGACGATTCGCATGGGTACCATCGAAGCCCTGCGACCGGTGAAAATCGAAGGTACCAAGACGCCAATCGGCGGCGCGGCTGGTGCAGTGGTGGGCGGTGTCGGTGGTAGCGCCATCGGTGGTGGCCGTGGCAGCATTGTCGCAGCGGTCATCGGTGCCGTCGCAGGCGGCCTGGTAGGCTCGGCAGCCGAAGAAGGCCTGACCCGCACCCAGGGCGTGGAAATCACCGTGCGCGAAGACGACGGCAGCATGCGCGCCTACGTGCAACAGGTTCAGGAAAACGAAGTGTTCCGCGTTGGCGAGCGCGTGCGCATTGCCACGGTTGATGGCACCAGCCGCGTTTCCCACTAAGCGGGAATACGGGTAAAAGAAAACCCCGACCAGGTGACTGGATCGGGGTTTTTCTTTAGCACATGAATTGTTCTCTACGCGGTTTGCAGCACCGGCTTGCGACTCGCCGCCGCCGTTACGGCATAGCCAATCAATGCCGCCAGGATCGAACCGGTCAGGATCCCCATGCGGTCCATGCCTGCGTAGTCACTGACGCCCGGCTCAAAGGCCAGCGAACCGACGAACAGGCTCATGGTGAAGCCGATGCCGCAGAGAATCGCCACGCCCAGCACCTGGCCCCAATTGGCCCCCTGGGGCAGGGCGGCGATGCCGGTTTTCACCGCCAGCCAGGTCAGGCCGTACACGCCGACGGTCTTGCCCAGCAGCAGGCCGATCGCGATGCCCATTGGCACGGCGTGGGTGAAGCTTTCGGCGGTCACGCCACTGAGGGACAGGCCGGCGTTGGCGAAGGCGAACAGCGGCAGGATGCCGTAGGCCACCCATGGGTGCAGCGCGTGCTCCAGTGAAAGCAGGGGAGAGGGTTCGGCGTTTTTCGTGCGCAAGGGGATGCAGAATGCCAGGGTCACGCCGGCCAGCGTGGCATGCACTCCGCTCTTGAGCACGCAGACCCAGAGGATCAGGCCAATGATCATGTAGGGGCCGAGCTTGACCACGCCGAGCCGGTTCATCCCGATCAGCGCCGCGATGCAGGCGGCGGCCAGTGCCAGGGACAGGGTCGACAGTTCGCCGGAATAGAAAATCGCGATGATGACGATCGCGCCGAGGTCGTCGATGATCGCCAGGGTCATCAGGAACAACTTCAGCGACACCGGCACGCGTTTGCCCAGCAGCGCCAGTACGCCCAGCGCGAAGGCGATGTCGGTGGCGGTCGGGATCGCCCAGCCGTCCAGGGCCGGTGGATTGTCACGGTTGAGGAACCAGTAGATCAGCGCCGGGACCACCATGCCGCCAATGGCGGCCGCGCCGGGCAGGACGATCTGCGACGGTTTGGACAGCTGCCCGTCGAGGACCTCGCGCTTGACCTCCAGCCCGATCAGCAGGAAGAACAGCGCCATGAGCCCGTCGTTGATCCACAGCAGCAGCGGCTTGGCGATTTTCAGCGCGCCGACCTGGGCGACCACGGGGGTTTCCAGCAAGCCGTTGTAGAGCCACGACAATGGGGAGTTGTTGATGATCAGTGCGAGGATAGCCGCGGCGATCAATAACAGACCGCTGGCAGCTTCCAGCTGAAAGAAACGCGTGAACGTGCTACGCAGAGGCAAAGTCGCTCTCCATCGATAAAGTCAAAAGGTGGCACACCCTAACCCGTACCGTTAGTTGTTAAAACAAAAGTTATATTCTTTTTTGTTATATGTCGTTACAACGCGATTCTTCGGGCAAGGACCTGAGCCTAGCAGTTGCCGGATGTATTGGAACTCAGCTGTACCTGTGTTTGATGTAGGATTTTTCCTAAGCTTGCAGGTTGAGGCTTGTGACGGGGCCGCCTATTGCCTGATCCATCGAGATAACCACCATGAGCGACAACCGACAGTGGTCCCGCGAAGCCATCCGGATCATCGAAGCCGACTTCCAGCGCAGCGCCGACACTCACCTGATCCCCTTGTCGCTGCCAGGTTTTGCCGGCATCGAGTTGTACTTCAAGGATGAGTCGAGCCATCCCACCGGCAGCCTGAAACACCGCCTGGCGCGGTCGCTGTTCCTGTATGCGCTGTGCAATGGCTGGCTCAAGCCCGGTGCGCCGGTGATCGAGGCGTCCAGCGGCTCGACGGCGATTTCCGAGGCATACTTCGCGCGTTTGCTGGGGGTGCCGTTCATTGCCGTGGTGCCGGCCAGTACGTCGAGGGAAAAGATCGCACAAATCGCGTTCTATGGCGGGCAGACGCATCTGGTCGCGGATCCGACGCAGATCTACGCCGAGTCCGAACGCCTGGCGCGCGAGCACGACGGCCACTTCATCGACCAGTTCACCTACGCCGAGCGTGCGACCGACTGGCGTGCGAACAACAACATCGCCGAATCGATTTTCCAGCAGATGCGTTTCGAAAAGCACCCGGAGCCGAGCTGGCTGGTGTCCAGCCCCGGGACTGGGGGGACGACGGCGACCCTGGGGCGTTACGTACGTTATCGGCAGCACGCCACCCGCGTGTTGTGTGCCGATGCCGAGCGCTCGGTGTTTTTCGATTACTACCAGACCGGCGATGCCAGCCTGCGCCTGGATCACGGTTCGCGGGTCGAAGGCATTGGTCGGCCCCGGGTGGAAGCGTCATTCCTGCCCAAGGTCATCGATGCGATGGTCAAGGTGCCGGACGCATTGTCACTGGCAGCCATGCATTACCTGGCTGAACGTCTGGGGCGGCATGTCGGTGGATCGAGCGGGACCAACCTGATTGGCGCGTTGATGGCGGCGCAGCAGATGGCGGCGGCGGGGGAGAAGGGGTCGATCGTGGCGATTCTGTGCGACAGCGGCGAGCGCTATGCCACGACCTATTACGATCAGGCGTGGCTCAAGGCCGAGGGGTTTGAGCTGAGCGGGTTGATCGATGCGGTGGCCGCGACGGTCGAGCGCGGCGAGCCGCTACCGGCGAGCGTGTTGCGCGCCAATATCTGACCCCCCTGCACCTGTAGGAGCTGGCTTGCCAGCGAATGCGGTTCGTCATTCAACAGAAACGTTGGCTGATCCACCGCCTTCGCGAGCAAGCCCGCTCCCACAGGGGGTTGGCGTCAGGCTTCGAGGCCGAGAATATCCCGCGCCACCGCTTCGGCGATGCGAATGCCATCGACACCCGCCGACAAAATCCCGCCCGCATAACCCGCGCCTTCACCCGCCGGGAACAAGCCTTTCACGTTCAGGCTCTGCATCGACTCGTTACGCGTAATGCGCAGCGGCGACGAAGTACGGGTCTCGATCCCGGTCAACACCGCGTCATGCAGCGAGTAACCGCGAATCTGTTTCTCGAACGCCGGCAAGGCTTCACGAATCGCTTCGATGGCGAAGGCCGGCAAGGCCAGCGCCAGGTCGCCCAGGGCAACGCCCGGTTTGTAGGAGGGTTCGACGCTGCCCAGCGCGGTGGACGGCTTGCCGGCGATGAAGTCGCCGACCAGTTGCGCCGGTGCCTCGTAGTTGCTGCCACCGAGCACAAAGGCGTGGGATTCCAGGCGTTCCTGCAACTCGATACCGGCCAGCGGGCCGCCCGGATAATCGACTTCCGGGGTAATCCCGACGACGATCCCGGAGTTGGCGTTGCGCTCGTTACGCGAGTACTGGCTCATGCCATTGGTGACCACGCGGTTCGGCTCGGAGGTCGCCGCCACCACCGTACCGCCCGGGCACATGCAGAAGCTGTAGACCGAACGGCCGTTCTTGGCGTGGTGCACCAGTTTGTAGTCGGCGGCGCCGAGTTTCGGGTGGCCGGCGTACTTGCCCAGGCGCGCGCGGTCGATCAGCGACTGCGGGTGCTCGATACGGAAACCGACCGAGAATGGCTTGGCTTCCATGTACACGCCGCGGCCGTGGAGCATGCGGAAGGTGTCCCGGGCACTGTGGCCCAGGGCCAGGATCACGTGTTTGGAGTGGATCTGCTCGCCGCCATCGAGTTCGACGCCGACCAGTTGGCCGTCTTCGATCAGCACGTCGGTCACCCGTTGCTGGAAGCGCACTTCGCCGCCCATGGCGCGAATCTGCTCACGCATGTTTTCCACAACGCCCGTCAGACGGAACGTACCGATGTGCGGTTTGCTGACGTAGAGGATTTCTTCCGGGGCGCCGGCCTTGACGAATTCATTGAGGACTTTACGGCCGATGAACTTCGGGTCCTTGATCTGGCTGTAGAGCTTGCCGTCGGAGAAGGTCCCCGCGCCGCCCTCGCCGAATTGCACGTTGGACTCGGGGTTGAGCACGCTTTTACGCCACAGGCCCCAGGTGTCCTTGGTGCGCTGGCGCACTTCGGTGCCGCGTTCGAGGATGATCGGCTTGAAGCCCATCTGCGCCAGCAGCAGCCCGGCGAAGATCCCGCACGGTCCGAAGCCGACGACGACAGGGCGCACGCTCAGGTCGGCCGGCGCCTGGCCAACCATTTTGTAGCTGACATCCGGTGCCACGTTGACGTTACGGTCATCGGCGAACTTGTTCAGTACCGAGGCCTCATCGCGAACATCGAGGTCGATGGTGTAGATGAAGCACAGCTCGGAGGACTTTTTGCGCGCATCGTAGCTGCGCTTGAACAAGGTGAAATCGACCAGGTCATCGCTGGAGATGCCCAGGCGCTGCAGGATGGCAGGGCGCAGGTCTTCATCGGGATGGTCGATCGGCAGCTTGAGTTCGGTGATTCGTAACATGGCAGGATCCGGTTCGCGGGGCGCACAACTGCGCCAGGGCGTTTGAAACCGGCGATTATAAGCCCCAAAGGCGCAGGCCCGTGAGGCTAAAACGATCAGTCGTCGCGCGAACCGCCGAAATACCCGCAACCGCGCTGTACCTTGCCATCGATGCGCAGTTCGGCACTCATGTGCTGCAGGCTGCCCGTCATGCCGTCGATGCAGCGTTGTGGCGCGACCCACAGTTCGATGTGCTGGTTGTTGGCTTCGGTGCTGAGGTTGAAGCGGCCTTCGCCCAATTGCTCTTCGACGTAGGGCACGGCCAACGGCGGCTGGCCGGCGCGTTCCACGACCATGCCTTTGCCGGTGACGCTCACGCTCCACTCGGGGGCATGGCCGGCGGCGCGCAGGATCAGCGGCTTGAAATTTGGATCGGCGCAGGCGGTGGCGGAGCGCTCGACGCGGTACAGCGTTTCCACGTCGAGCTGATCTTCGCCGTTACCGGGAACGATGCGCCCACGCACGTCGGCAAACAGCTTGCCCTGGGCATCGGCGAGGCTCGCGGCCTGTTGCAGGACGCTGGTGCTGCCCGTGTCATTGACCAGGTAACGGCGTTGCTCGCCGCACGGCTGGAACAGCAGTTTGCCGTCGGCGGCGCTCAACTGGCCCTGCAGGCGGGTCTGCCCGACGTGGGAGGCACTTTCACGCTGGCCGTCGAACAACTGGCAGGCCGCGAACAGGGGGAGCAGGGCAACAAGGACTAAGGAACGGGCAGCACGCATCTTGGGGTCTCCTGACAAGTGCCGCCACGTTACTCAGCCTGACCGTTCATCACAACCCTGCATTACGCCGGGCTTTTTGTAGGAGCTGGCGCAGCCTGCGATCTTTTGATGTTGTTTGAGGCGATTGAAAATCAAAAGCCAGATCAAAAGATCGCAGCCTGCGGCAGCTCCTACCCCACGTGAAAGGTCTGGCCCGTCTGCAAGCCTTCGACGCTTTTGGCGTAGGCCAATGCCACATCCTCGGCAGGAACCGGCTTGTAGCCACGGAAATACGGGGCATAGCTGCCCATGGCTTCGACCAGGACGGTCGGGCTGATCGAGTTCACGCGTAAGCCGCGTGGCAACTCGATGGCGGCAGCGCGGACGAAACTGTCCAGCGCACCGTTGACCAGCGCAGCGGATGCGCCACTACGGATCGGGTCGTGGCTGAGTACGCCGGTGGTGAGTGTGAAGGATGCACCTTCATTGGCGAACTCACGGCCAATCAGCACCAGGTTGACCTGGCCCATCAGCTTGTCCTTGAGGCCCAGGGCAAAACTCTCTTCGCTCATTTCGGCCAGCGGTGCGAAGGTCACGTTACCGGCGGCGCACACCAGTGCATCGAATTTGCCGGTCTGTTCGAACAGTCGGCGAATCGACGTGCTGTCACTGATGTCCACCTGAAAATCACCGCTGCTGCGGCCAATGCGGACGATCTCGTGGCGCTGGGACAGCTCCTTGTCGACGGCCGAACCGATGGTGCCGCTGGCGCCAATCAAAAGAATTTTCATACTGGCTGATCCTCGTTGGATTGAGTAAGGCTTCAGTTTAGAGTGGTTTTTTCCGGCGATAAGCGCACTAATGGGCAACCTTTGGTTTTCAAATGGAAACAATCCATGAGCGAAATGGATGACCTGGCCGCCTTCGCGGTATTGATCGAAGCGGGCAGTTTTACCCTGGCGGCGCAGCAATTGGGTTGCAGCAAGGGCCAGTTGTCCAAGCGCATCAGCCAGTTGGAAGCGCAGTTTTGCGTGGTCCTGCTGCAGCGCACCACGCGGCGCTTGAGCCTGACAGCGGCGGGCGCGGCGTTGTTGCCCCAGGCCCAGGCGCTGGTGGTGCAAGTCGAGCGTGCGCGCCAGGCCCTGGCACGCCTGAAGGACGACATGGCGGGCCCGGTGCGGATGACGGTTCCGGTGTCGCTTGGGGAAACTTTCTTCGATGGCTTGTTGCTGGAGTTCTCCGCCCAGTATCCCGAGGTGCAGATCGAACTGGAGCTCAACAACAATTACCGTGACCTGTCCCGGGACGGCTTCGATCTGGCGATCCGCTCCGATGTGGCGATCGATCAGCGCCTGGTGGCGCGGCCGTTATTGGCGTGGCGGGAATTGACCTGCGCCAGCCCGGCCTATCTGGAGCAATACGGTGAACCGCAGACGCCTCAGGCGCTGGCCGAGCACCGCTGCCTGCTCAATAGCCACTACAGTGGCCGGGAGGAGTGGCTGTATCACCAGCAACACGAGCTGTTGCGGGTACGGGTTTCCGGGCCGTTTGCCAGCAACCATTACAACTTGTTGAAAAAAGCCGCCCTGGCTGGCGCCGGCATTGCCCGTTTACCGTCCTACGCGTTGCCCGAGGAATTGGCTGACGGGCGCTTGCGCTGGCTCCTGCGTTATTTTCAGACCCGGAGCATGCCGATGTACCTGGTGCACCCGTATCAGGGTGGGTTGCCCAGGCGCACGCAGGTGCTGGCGGATTATTTGATTGGCTGGTTCAAGCGCAGCGGCGAGGCGCTGGACAGGCTTTGAATCTTCACACGGACCCTGTAGGAGCTGGCTTGCCAGCGAAAGGGCATAACATTCAACGACGATGTTGACTGATACACCGCTATCACTGGCAAGCCAGCTCCTACAGGGTTCTGTGTTGTTGGCGGGATTGTGGCGGGCATAAAAAAACGGCCCGCGAGGGCCGTTTTCTGGTTACCCCGAAGGCTTAGCCACCGAGGTACGCATCACGCACTTTCGGATCGGTCAGCAGCGCTTCACCGGTGCCTGTCATCACTACCCGGCCGTTCTCCAGAACGTAGGCGCGGTCAGCGATTTTCAGGGCCTGGTTGGCGTTCTGCTCGACCAGGAACACCGTCACACCGTCCTTGCGCAGCTGTTCGATGATGTCGAAGATCTGCTGGATGATGATCGGGGCCAGGCCTAGCGAAGGCTCGTCGAGCAGCAGCAGCTTGGGCTTGCTCATCAGTGCGCGGCCGATGGCGAGCATTTGCTGTTCGCCGCCGGACATGGTGCCGCCACGCTGGCTGAAACGCTCTTTCAGGCGTGGGAAAAGTCCGAGGACCTTGTCCATCTGTTCCTGATAGTCGCCCTTGGCGGTGAAGAAACCACCCATGGAGAGGTTTTCTTCCACGGTCAGGCGGGAAAACACCCGACGACCTTCCGGCACCACGGCAATGCTCTTGCGCATGATCTGCGAAGAATCCTGGCCGACCAGTTCCTCACCCATGTAGCGGATGCTGCCGCTGTGGGCCCGAGGCGAACCGCACAGGGTCATCAGGAGTGTGGACTTGCCGGCACCGTTGGCGCCAATCAGGGTCACGATCTCGCCCTGGCGGACTTCGACGTTGACGCTGTGCAGGGCCTGGATCTTGCCGTAGAAGGTGGAAACGTTTTCGAACTGCAGCATTTACGCTTCCCCCAGGTAGGCTTTGATCACTTCAGGATTGTCGCGGATCTGTTCCGGCGTACCGTTGGCCAGGGGGGTGCCCTGGTTGATCACGACGATGTGGTCGGAAATGCTCATGACCAGTTTCATGTCGTGTTCGATCAGCAGCACAGTGACGTTGTGCTCCTCACGCAACATGCCTATCAGCGCCTTCAGGTCTTCGGTTTCCTTCGGGTTCAGGCCGGCGGCCGGTTCGTCGAGCATGAGGATCCGCGGACGGGTCATCATGCAGCGGGCGATTTCCAGGCGCCGTTGCTGACCGTAGGCCAGGGTACCGGCCGGACGGTTGGCGAACTCCTTGAGGTTGACCTTTTCCAGCCAGTACTCGGCGAACTCCATGGCCTCGCGTTCGCTCTTGCGGAACCCCGGGGTCTTGAACAGGCCGGACAGGAAGTTGGTGTTCAGGTGGCGATGCTGGGCGATCAAGAGGTTCTCGACCGCGGTCATGTCCTTGAACAACCGCACGTTCTGGAAGGTACGCACCACGCCCTTGAGGGCGATCTTGTGGCCCGGCAGGCCCTCGATCGGCTCGCCATCGAGCAGGATGCTGCCGCCGCTTGGCTTGTAGAAGCCGGTCAGGCAGTTGAACACGGTGGTCTTGCCGGCGCCGTTGGGGCCGATCAAGGCAACCACTTGTTTCTCTTTCACGCTCAAGGCAACGCCGTTGACCGCCAGCAAGCCGCCGAAGCGCATGCTCAGGTTTTCTACTTTAAGGATCTCGCGGCTCATTTGCGCAGCTCCATGTGAGGACGTTGCATGGGCAGCAGACCCTGAGGGCGCCAGATCATCATCAGTACCATCAAGGCACCGAACATCAACATGCGGTACTCACTGAACTCACGCATCATTTCCGGCAGCAGGATCATCACCACCGCCGCCAGGATCACACCCAGCTGCGAGCCCATGCCACCCAGCACCACGATGGCGAGGATGATCGCCGACTCGATGAAGGTGAACGACTCCGGTGTCACCAGGCCTTGGCGGGCAGCGAAGAAGCTACCGGCGAAACCGGCGAAGCTGGCACCCAGGGTGAACGCCGAGAGCTTGATGATGGTCGGGTTCAGACCCAGTGCACGGCAGGCGATTTCGTCTTCACGCAATGCTTCCCACGCGCGGCCAAGCGGCATGCGCAGCAAGCGGTTGATGACGAACAGCGCACCCAGGGCCAGCAACAGCGCAACCAGGTAGAGGAAGATCACCTTGTTGATCGAGTTGTATGCCAGGCCGAAATACTCGTGGAAGGTTTGCATGCCTTCCGCGGCTTTACGTTCGAAGGTCAGGCCGAAGAACGTCGGTTTCTCGATGTTGCTGATGCCGTTCGGACCGCCCGTGAGGCCGGTCAGGTTACGCAGGAACAGACGGATGATTTCACCGAAGCCCAGGGTCACGATCGCCAGGTAGTCACCGCGCAGACGCAGTACCGGGAAGCCGAGCAGGAAGCCGAAGGTGGCGGCCATCAGGCCGGCAATCGGCAGGCAGATCCAGAAGCTCAGGCCGTAGTAGTGCGACAGCAGCGCATAGCTGTAGGCGCCCACGGCGTAGAAGCCGACGTAACCGAGGTCGAGCAGGCCAGCCAGGCCAACCACGATGTTCAGGCCCAGGCCGAGCATCACGTAGATCAGCACCAGCGTCGCGATATCCACCGCGCCGCGAGAACCGAAGAACGGCCAGACCAGGGCGCCGGCGATCAAGGCAATGATGATCCAGCGCTGGGTGGTCGGCAGGGTCAGGAAGTTACTGGCCTTGGCCGGGATCAGCGGCATGCTTGGCGAGGAGCGCCAGGCCGAGCTGATCTGCTGGTCGAACAGCACGCGCAGGAACATCAGCACCGAACACACGGCGATGGTGATCAAGGTGGCGTCGCTGGTGCCATGAACTTCGAGGTTGATGCCGACGATGGTCAGCTTCAGGCCGAGTACCGGGTAGGCCACGGCCCATACCAGCAAGGCACTGAACAGTGCCTGTTTAAGATTCCTAGTCATACCTTCTCAACCTCCGGACGGCCCAGCAGGCCGGTTGGCCGGAACAACAACACCAAAACCAAGAGACCGAAAGCCACGACGTCCTTGTACTGGTCGCCGAAGACATCGGCGCCGAAGGCTTCCGCCACACCCAGTACCAGCCCGCCGAGCATGGCGCCCGGAATGCTGCCGATACCGCCCAGTACCGCCGCGGTGAAGGCCTTGAGGCCGACCAGGAAACCGGCGTTGGGGTTGATCACGCCGTATTGCATGCTCAGCAGCACGGCCGCGATGGCCGCCAGCGCAGCACCGATGACGAAGGTCAGGGCGATGATGTTGTTGGTGTTGATACCCAGCAGGTTGGCCATCTTGATGTCTTCGGCGCAGGCACGGCAGGCGCGACCCAGGCGAGAGCGGGAGATGAACAGCGTCAGGCCGAGCATGGCGACCAGGGTCACCACGAACACCACGATTTGCATGTAGGAAATCAGCACTTCATGTGCACCACCTGGCCCGAAGGTGAAGTTGCCCGGAATCAGGTTGGGGATGGATTTGTCCTTGGAGTCTTGCGCCAGCAGAACCGTGTTCTGCAGGAAGATCGACATGCCGATGGCGGAAATCAGCGGGATCAGACGGTTGCTGCCGCGCAACGGGCGGTAGGCGATCCGTTCGATGCTGTAGCCGTAGGCACTGGTGACGACGATGGTCGCCAGGAAAGCGGCGGTCATCAACAGCGGAACACTGTCGAGTCCCAGCATGGCCAGCCCGGCGATGGCGATGAACGCCACGTAGGAGCCGATCATGTACACCTCGCCGTGGGCGAAGTTGATCATTCCAATGATGCCGTAAACCATCGTATAGCCGATGGCGATCAGGGCATACGTGCTGCCAATGGTCAGGCCATTAACCAGCTGTTGGAAGAAGTGATAGATGTCAGGCATTACAGCGCTCCTAAAAACCTGATACGCATTTCACTGGTGGAGTCATTTTCCCGCCCGGGCCCCGTGGATCTGCATCCACTTCGAATCCGGGGTTTGCCAGCGAACCGCTGATGACGGTTTTGAGATTTTCAGGTGGGGAGACTGGCGGATCACGCCAGCGCGGCCCAGGTACGTTCGTAAAACAAAGCCCACGGCACGCCGTGGGCTTTATTGGCAGTCAGTCAGGCAAGACCTTACTGAGGCTTGGCTTCAGTTTTTGGTTTGCCGAAGTGCCACTCGTAGACCACGAATTTGAAGTCTTTCAGGTCACCTTTCTCGTCGAAGGCCAGGTCGCCAGTTGGAGTCTTGAAGGTACCCGCGTGGATGGCTTCAGCCACTTTGGTCGCGTCTTCGGACTTGGCGGCCTTGATGCCGTCGGCGATCACGGTCACAGCCGAGTAGGCCGGGAACACGAACGGACCGCTCGGGTCTTCTTTCTTGGCCTTGAACGCATCAGCCAGGGCAACGTTGGCCGGATCCTGGTCGAAGGATTTCGGCAGGGTCACCAGCAGGCCTTCGGAAGCGTCCTTGGCGATCTGCGAGATGGAGTCGTTACCCACGCCTTCCGGACCCATGAACTTGGCTTTCAGGCCTTTTTCCTGGGCTTGACGCAGGATCAGGCCCAGCTCCGGGTGGTAGCCGCCGTAGTAGACGAAGTCGACGTTGGCTTGCTTGAGCTTGGCGATGATCGAGGAGAAGTCCTTGTCGCCGGCGTTGACGCCTTCGAACACGGCAACCTTGGTGCCTTTCTTCTCGAGGGTCTGTTTAACGGCGGTGGCGATGCCTTCACCGTATTGCTGTTTGTCGTGCAGGACGGCAACGATTTTCGGTTTGACGAAATCGGCGATGTAGTTACCGGCGGCAGGGCCTTGGGCGCTGTCCAGGCCGATGGTGCGGAACACCATTTTGTAACCACGAGCGGTGATGTCCGGGCTGGTGGCAGCCGGGGTGATCATGATCACGCCTTCGTCTTCGTAGATGTCCGAAGCCGGTTGGGTGGAGCTGGAGCACAGGTGACCGACCACGAACTTGACGCCGTCGTTGACGACTTTGTTCGCGACCGCTACCGCTTGTTTTGGATCACAGGCGTCATCGTATTCGACGGCTTCGAGCTTCTTGCCGTCTACGCCGCCTTTGGCGTTGATCTGTTCAATGGCCATTTTGGCGCCGCTGAACTGCATGTCGCCGTATTGGGCTACAGGACCGGTCTTGGGGCCGGCGATGCCGATCTTGATGGTGTCAGCTGCGAACGAATGGCTGGCAACCCCGGCCAGAACCATAGCGGCAAACAGTTTGGAAATCTGCTTAGTAGCCTTAGTCATAGTGCTCCACTCTTACTGTTGTAATTTTTATAGTCCTGGCGCCGTTGGCAGCAGAACCGGGTCAGATATCTACGACATCCCCCGGAAAAGCCCCCCGGCAACTGTACCGGTACAGTGTAGAGCGCCGATTGTCAGCCTGGGAAGCTGGCGCCAGGGGGCAAAACTTGGGGGTGTCGCTTTTTTGAAAGAAAAAGTCAGAATTGCGGCGGGGTTTTGACGGGCTTATAGCCAGATTCCGTGCATTCCTTGGCTTTCCTGCGCTTTTCATTCGGTCACTCAAATTGCATCTGGGTTTTTCTGCCTGACCACCGACGTTATCATTGCGTCGATTTCTTTTCCGGACCGGACCCATGACTGAAGAACCTAGCACCCTCTATGCCAAACTGCTCGGAGAAACCGCATCTATTTCCTGGAAGGAACTGGAGCCGTTCTTCGCCAAGGGTGCCCTATTGTGGGTCGACCCGAGCCTCGATTTGATCGCCGCAGCCGAAGCTGTAGCCACTGATGAAGGCGAGAAAGTGGCTGCCTGGCTGGCCGAAGACAAGGTCGCCAAGCTGTCTGAAACGCGGGCGCTGGATCTTTTCGAACGGGATCCGCAGCTGTGGGCTGTGGTGGTTTCGCCGTGGATCCTGATCCAGGAAAGAGCGCAGGCCTGAGTGCGTGCACCATGGTGGTGCCATCGCTGAGCCAAGGAAAGTGTGTAGCCGAGTAGCGTGATGGCAGGTTGCCGTAGAGAAAGGCCACGCTTCACGGTGACGTAAACGTAACGGGAACAGTTAGTAAGACAGCTGAACGGCTGACCAATTGTTTCTGGATGTTGAAAGGCCGTTGAATTCGAGATCGTTTTCGCTGACAAGCCAGCTCCTGCAGGAATTGATGTCGAACACCTATTTCGTGAACGACACCGAATCTGTAGGAGCTGGCTTGCCAGCGATCGGAGCGACTCGGTATCACGCCTCGATCAGTAACTCTTGCCTGTGTGGTTATTCAACGAAATCACCTTGGTCTTGCCAATCCGGTGACGATAGATCTCACGCAGGTACTTGATCGCTTTCTTCACGCAATCGCGTGACAGCCGGATGTCGTTGATCGAGACGAACTTGTCCTTGTCGTTGATCAGCTCGCGATACTTCTTCTCGTACATCGGCTTGATCGCGTACCAGTTGGTATCGAGGATTTTCGCCGGGTTCTCGAACTCGTTGAGCAGGTCGTCGATCAGGTCTTCATCGAAGTGCTCGTTGATGATGAAGTCCAGGACCGAGTTGTCCAGGGTGTCGTCGAAGCGGTACGGCGTACGGGCAAAGCAGCGCTTGATGAACGCCACGATCAAGGTCAGGAAATCGTCCGACAGGCACGGGCTCTTGGCGATCAGGGTGGTCAGCGACAGGTTGGCCGAGGCGCCGATCACCAACGCATAGCGCTTGAGCGTGGTGTTGGGGAACAGACTGTTGAGGTGGGTCTTCAAGCGGTTCAGGTCCATGTAGGACAGCTTGTAGTCCTTGGGCAGGGAAACGATCGACACCACCGATGAGCAGTTCTTGAAGAAGTGCAGATCGTGCAGGGCGGCCGCGTCATACCCCGAATTCTTGTACTGCTCCAGCGCCGCGCGATAGCGCTTGGACTCGATGGGCAGCAGGCTGATGCCTTCGATGGCCTGGGTGACCTTGTTGAAGTGCGGCAGGTCGATGGAGCGGAAGAACAGGTCGTCGATGTTCAGGCGCTGCGGTTCTTTGTCGAAGACCTTGAACTTGTCGCTGCTCGGCGGCGGGGTTTCCGGCACCACGGATTCGGCATAGGCAATGGCCACCGGGCCGGCGAGACTCATGAACAGGTCGTTGGCGTCCAGGCGAATGGTTTCGCCGATGTCGATGCCGGCACGGCGGAAATAGTTCTGGTCGTAGTCGGTGGTGACCGCCTGAGCCGTCAGAATGTTGAAGATCTGCTGCGAGATGTACTGGTTGGCATGCTTTTCCATCGCGTTGACGTCGATGTTCTGGATGTTGCCGTCATCGCTTTCTTCGGCATAACGCATGATGTCGTTGGAGATCAGCATCATCGCGTTCCATGGGCGGATACGACCCATGACGCTGGCTTCACTGCTGTCTTCGTTGGCGAAGTTGTAGGAGAAGTCCCATTCTTCCGACAGGTACTTGCACAGCAGGCGGCCGGCGTTGATGTGCAGCGCCTCGGACATTTCACTGCGGTGATCGGATATGTTTGGCAGTACGCAGATGCCGCTGGTGAAGATCGGTTCGAAGACGAAGGAATGACCGCTTTTGCTGTCGTGCTCGTCCATCGGCCGGGTGTCGAACGTCTTGTTCATGTACGAGTGTTGCTGGGCCAGGCCGAATTCCGAAGCCATGCCCGAACCGGTACCGCCACCGGCACTGAAGATCGAGAAATACAGGCGCGACTGGTTGGCCTTGATGCCACAGCTGTCGATCAGGTACGAGTGGATCATCTTCCAGTCGGGGCTGGAGAAACGCTGGGTGTCCTTGTTCAGGATGATCTTGGCCAGGTACTGGCCGAGAATCGGCGCGTTACCGGCACCACCGGCATGGACTTCCGACAGGTCCATGATTTTCATTTTGCTGTAGTCGCGCAGGAAACCGCTCTTTTCGCCTTTGCGCGAGAAGCGGATACGCCCGGCGATGTCCTTGTCCAGGTCGCCCAGCATCACCAGCGGTTCGACCAGGAACACCGGTTTGGTGGCCTTGTTCGACCCCAGGCGCAAATTGTTGCGAATCCACTGTGCCGGGCTATAGCCTTTTTCCGCATAGCGCTTGTCCGGCGACAGGCGATCTTCGTTGTTGAATTCGTTGAGGTAGAACTTGCGGGCGTTGTAGACCAGTTCCGCGACATCCAGCGCGATGTTCGAACCGCAGCGGCCCAGGCCAATCAGGCACACCGACGGGAATTCCTGATCGTTGTGCTGTTCGTTGTCACCTTCCAGATGCGCTGGGCGCGGGAACACCATGTCGCGCAGGCCGTCGAGGTTGTCGAGGATGCGATCGGTGTTGGTTTCGGTGAAGTACAGGTATTGCTGGGTCGCCAGCGGGCGCGACGGCGTCAATGGCTTCGACGGTGCGGGGCTGTTCGCCGCCGGGCTCAGCGTCAGGTCGGAAAGCGCAGGGGCTGGATTGTTTTTAGAAGTCATCGTTCGCCATGTACCTGGGCTGGTGGGTCGGGCAACCTGTTGTCGTCGACCATCACGGAATGAGAACTCGCGTCTTTTATCAGCGCGAATTGTCCCGGGCGGCGCAGCCAGTTGGCGCGTCGCCCGGCGGAATCCTTTCCTGAGTCTTGATAAATCGGCCAGTATTCGCTGTTCTTTAATCAAAAGGAGGCAAAATGATGTCAACGCTACCGTCCCTGGGTTTTGCCGGAATCGGCCTGATGGGCTTGCCGATGTGCCAGCGTTTGCTCGCCGCGGGTTACCCGCTGACGGTGTGGAACCGCAATCCGGCCAAGTGCGCAGCGCTGGTCGAGGCCGGGGCACGCCAGGTCGCCACACCTGCCGAGTTGTGCCAGCACGCCGAGGTGGTGATGTTGTGCCTGGCGGATACCTCAGTGGTCCGCGAGGTGGTTTTCGGCGAGTCGGGC
This sequence comes from Pseudomonas sp. YuFO8, assembly GCF_035065025.1. Classification (NCBI taxonomy): domain Bacteria; kingdom Pseudomonadati; phylum Pseudomonadota; class Gammaproteobacteria; order Pseudomonadales; family Pseudomonadaceae; genus Pseudomonas; species Pseudomonas sp. YuFO8. The sequence goes on from NZ_JAXDEQ010000041.1 coordinate 25,115, forward strand.
ATTGCCGAGGGGGCGAAAAAGGGTCAGCTGCTGGTGGATTTTTCCAGTCTGGAGCCCACGGCGACCCGGGAAATGGCGACAGAACTCGGCAAGACCGGCATGGGTTGGCTGGATGCGCCGGTGTCCGGTGGGGTGGTGGGGGCCGAAGCCGGCAGCCTGGCGATCATGGTCGGCGGCAGCGCGGCAGACCTTGAGCGGGTCAAACCGGTTTTGCAGAGGCTCGGCCAGCGGGTGACGCACATGGGCGCGGTGGGAGCAGGGCAGGTGACCAAGGCCTGCAACCAGATGATCGTTGCCTGCAATGCGCTGGTCATCGCCGAAGTGGTGGCCCTGGCGGAGCGCTCCGGGGTCGATGCCAGCCTGATCGCCGAGGCACTGGCCGGCGGGTTTGCCGATTCGAGGCCCTTGCAGTTCCTTGCACCGCAAATGACACAGAGCCGTTTCGAACCGGTCAAATGGCACGTGCGGACCTTGCTCAAGGATCTGGATTCAGCGGTGAAGTTTTCCGCGAACAAGGTTCGGCGACGCCGATCAGCGGCCTGGCCGCGCAATTGATGCGCCTGCATGGGGCCCAGGGTTTCCTCGAGAAAGACCCCTCTACATTAGTGCAGATGTACCGTGCACAAGACTCAGGGGCGTGACGCTGTACGATTGCTTGCGCTGGTTGATTTCGTTCAGCACGGGCCGCAGTTCCGCCAGCGGTACCGGGCGACTGAGCAGGTAACCCTGGACGAAGTCGCAGCCGTGGCGCTCGAGAAACTGGTACTGCTCGAAGGTTTCGACGCCTTCGGTGACCACCTCCAGATGCAGGGTGTGGGCCATGACGATAATGGCCTGGACGATCTCCATGTCCTGGGTGGCGATTGGAATGTCCTGGATGAATGATCGGTCGATCTTCAGCGTGTTCAGCGGCAAGCGCTTGAGGTAAGCCAGGGATGAGTAACCGGTGCCGAAGTCATCGATCGACAGCGACACGCCGAGGGCGCGTACCTGGCGCAGAGACACCAGCGTATCGGCGATGCTGCCCATCAGCGCATTCTCGGTGACCTCCAGTTCCAGTCGGTGGGGCTCGACCCCGGCGTTGCGCAACGCGAGTGAGATTTCGTCGCTCAGTTCTTCGCGCGCCAGGGTCAGGGGCGAGCAATTGATGGCGATCTTCAGGTTCGCGCAACCCTGGTGCGACAGCTCGCCCAAGTCCTCGCAGGCCTTGCGCAGCACCCAGTTGTCCAGTTCGGTGATCAGGCCATTGGCCTCTGCGATGCCAATGAAGCGGTCCGGCGCAAGAAATCCATGGACCGGGTGCTGCCAGCGGATCAAGGCTTCGAGTTTGCTGACCTGGCCGGTTTTCAGGTCATAGATCGGTTGGTAATAGAGCATCAGGCCGGTGTCTTCGCGCAGGGCGTGGCGCAGTTCTTCTTCCAGTTGCAGTTCCAGCATGGCGCGCGCCTTGAGGTTGGCACTGAAGAAATTCAGCCCATTGCGGCCACTGTCCTTGGATTGATACAGCGCCAGGTCGGCGTTTTTCAGCAGTTCTTCGCAGGTCTTGCCGTCCTCGGGGAACACGCTGATGCCGATGCTGGTGGTCATGACCATGCGCCGCCCGGACAGCTCGATGGGTTCCTTCAGTTTCTGCATGATGCGCTGGGCCATCTGGCGCGCTTCATCACGGTCATGCAGGTCGATGAGGATGCAGAATTCGTCGCCACCAAAGCGTGCCACCACATCTTCATGGGTGCGCACCGAGCTCTTGATGTGCCGGGCGAGCACCTTGAGCAGTTCATCGCCGGCATCGTGGCCGAGGCTGTCGTTGATGCGCTTGAAATGATCGATGTCGAGGAACAGGACGGCGAGCATGCCGCCTGCCTGGGTGCGCTCCAGGAGCTTCTCGGCGAACAGCTGGTTGAACCCGCGACGGTTGACCAGGTTGGTCAGGGCGTCGTAGTGCGCCACCTGTTGCAGGGACATGCGCGCCTGGTCCAGTTGGCTGAGCAGCGAGTTGACCCGCAGCAGGTCGCGGTCCTTGTGCTGCAGCTTCTTGTCCGCCAGCGCCGCGCTGATGCAACTGCCGATGATCAGCAGGGTCATGACGGCGACCGTCAGGCCCAGTTGCAGATGGTTGTTTTCACCCGGCTGGGGCAGCAGGCTACCGTTTGGCAGGACCAGGGAGAAGGCGGCCATGCCGGTGAAATGCAGGGTGAAGATGCCTGCTCCCAGCACCAGGCTGCCGCCGCATTTGAGCAACTGATTGAACAATCCCTCACCCGTGCGCAGATAGCTGGCCAGCAGCAACGCCGCCAGACTGGCGCCGATGGCGATCATGATCGAAAGGATGAACAGCCCGGGATGGTAATAAGCCGTCGCTTGCGTACGCATGGCGGCCATGCCCACGTAATGCATGGTGGCGATGCCCAGGCCGATGATGATCGACGCCTTGCAGCATTGCCGGAAATTCAGTGCAGGCAGGCTGAGGGTGTGCATCGCCAGCCATGACGCACACAGGGCGATCAACAGGGACACAAGGGTGATGGGCAAATGGTACTGCACGTCGATCGGCGCCTGGAACGCCAGCATGCCAATGAAGTGCATGGCCCAGATTCCGCCGGCCAGGCATCCGGCGCCGATCCAGCGCCAAAGGCGTTGGGACGCTGGTTTTTGCGCCTGGGCAACCCGTTCGGCCATATCCAGTGTGGCAAAACTGCCAGCGCAGGCGACCAGAAAAGCCAGCAGCACCAGGAAAGGGTCATGTGCGCAATGGAGTATGACCTGTCCGCTGTCTGCCAGCTCTGTGGTGAAATGCAGACCAAGCCACTCCATAGCGTGCCCCGTGGTTGTCTCCCTGCCGGCAATCAACGCTGGCGAATGTGTTGGAGTATAGAAGCCGTGCATCGAACGCAAGGAATAGTGGCACATTGTCTCCCAATGATTTTGGAATGGGCTTTAGTGCATTTGGAAATAAAATGTCGCATGGGCCGCGTCGGTGCCCATGGGCGGGTATCAGCTTTACGAATAATTACAGACAGTGCCGGCCAGCCTGACTAGATTGCAGGTTCCGGGTGGCAGGCAAGCCCCCATAACAATAAAAAAGAGACGGACCCATGCAGAACTCGACCCAAGCGGCGAATGCCTGGCGCATTCTGTTCCTGCTGTTCCTGGCCAACCTGTTCAACTTCTTCGACCGCACCATCCCCGCCATCATCATCGAACCGATCCGCATGGAGTGGCACCTCAGCGACTTTCAACTGGGGATCATCGGTACGGCATTCACCATCGTCTACGCGATCGCCGGCCTGCCGCTGGGGCGAATGGCCGATACCGGCTCGCGCAGCAAGTTGATGGGCTGGGGCCTGGCGGCATGGAGCGGCCTGACCGCAGTCAACGGCATGGTCGGCAGCTTCTGGAGTTTCCTGATCGTGCGCATGGGCGTCGGCATCGGCGAAGCCAGTTACGCGCCAGCCGCCAATTCGTTGATCGGCGACCTGTTTCCGGCGCATCGCCGGGCGCGGGCCATGGGCATATTCATGCTCGGGCTGCCGTTGGGTCTGCTACTGGCGTTCTTCACTATCGGCGCGATGGTCAAGGCCTTCGACAGCTGGCGCGCCCCGTTCTTCATTGCCGCGGTACCGGGGCTGATCCTGGCGATCTTCATGTTTTTCATCAAGGAACCGAAACGTGGCGCGGCCGAAAGCGTGCAGGTGTCCCAGGAGAAGATCGACCGGCCGATCCGCCGGGTGCTGGCGGTGCCGACCTTCCTGTGGCTGGTGATGGCGGGACTCTGTTTCAACTTCGCGACTTATGCCTGCAACTCGTTCCTGGTGCCGATGCTGCAGCGGTATTTCCTGATGCCGTTGCAGGAGGCCGCGGTGGCGACGGGGGTGATCGTCGGTGTAACCGGGTTGTTCGGCCTGACATTGGGCGGCTGGGTGGCGGACAAGATCCATCAGCGGGTTGCCAACGGTCGTCTGCTGTTCGCCGCATTCAGCCTGATCATTTCAACCCTGTGCACGGCGTGGGCGCTGCATTCGGGGCGGATCGAGATCGGCGTGTTCGTGGCCGTCTTCAGCCTGGGCTGGTTGTTTGCCTATAACTTCTATACCTGCGTTTACACGGCGATCCAGGACGTGGTCGAGCCGCGGCTGCGGGCCACCGCCATGGCCTTGTTCTTTGCCGGGCTGTACCTGTTGGGCGGTGGGTTGGGGCCAGTGGTGGTCGGCGCCTTGTCCGATCACTTTGCCCACACGGCGATGCTCGCGGCGGGTGCCGGGCAGATGACCGAGGCGTTCAAGGCGGTGGGCCTGCATGACGCGATGTACCTGATCCCGGTAGCGCTGTTCTTCACCATGGTGTTCCTGGTGTTGGCTTCGCGGTGTTTTGTGCGCGATGCCAAGCGGATGAAGGATGGGTTGGGTAGCGTAGTCGAGCCTGAGGGGGCCGCGGCGACTGCTTAATCGCTTTCGCGAGCAAGCCCGCTCCCACAGGGGGATTGCATTCCAGATGTGGGAGCGGGCTTGCTCGCGAAGAGGTAATAAGTAGCACTACAAAACTCAAGCAAACAAAAAAGGCCCGCATCGCTGCGGGCCTTTTTGTTCAAGCGGTGAAGCAGGGGACTTAACCCGCCACCAACACCCGGATCGCTTCCAGTCGCAGCGCAGCCTTGTCGAGCATGGCCAGGCCTTGTTCGCGTTGCTTGCGCAGCGCAACCAGTTCGCTGTCACGTACGGTCGGGTTGACCGCTTGCAACGCGGTCAGGCGTGCCAGTTCCTCGTCGGTGTCGGCGGCCAGGCGACGTTGCGCCTCTGCCACGCGTTCGGCGTGACGTGGGTAGATCTTGTCTTCGCCGGCGTTGATGCGAGGCGTCAGCTGATCGCGCTGGGCCTGGATGAACTTGTTGGCGCTGGCGCGCGGTACGCTTTCGAGTTGATCGTTCAAGGTCTCGAACGACACCCGGGCCGACAGGTCATTGCCATTGGTGTCGAGCAGGCAGCGCAGGGCGGCCGGCGGCAGGTAGCGGCCCAGTTGCAGCGAACGCGGGGCAACCACTTCGCTGACGTAGAGCAGTTCCAGCAACACGGTGCCGGGTTTCAGCGCCTTGTTCTTGATCAGCGCCACGGCGGTGTTGCCCATGGAGCCGGACAACACCAGGTCCATGCCACCCTGGACCATCGGGTGTTCCCAGGTGATGAACTGCATGTCTTCGCGAGACAGCGCCTGGTTGCGGTCGTAGGTGATGGTCACGCCTTCGTCGTCGCCCAGCGGGAAGCTGGCGTCGAGCATTTTTTCGCTCGGCTTGAGGATCAGGGCGTTTTCCGAATGGTCTTCGCTGTCGATACCGAATGCATCGAACAGGGTTTCCATGTAGATCGGCAGGGCGAACTGGTCGTCCTGCTCGAGAATGGCCTCGACCAGCGCTTCACCTTCGCCGGCACCGCCGGAATTGAGCTCCAGCAAGCGGTCGCGGCCGGTGTGCAGCTCGGCTTCCAGGCGCTCGCGCTCGGTGCGGGCTTCGTCGATCAGCGCTTGCCATTCGCCATCGTCGGCTTCTTCGAGCAACGGCAGCAGGCGCGGGCCGAACTGATGTTGCAGGGCGTTGCCGGTCGGGCAGGTGTTGAGGAAAGCGTTCAGGGCTTCGTGGTACCACTGGAACAGGCGCTCTTGCGGGCTGGTTTCCAGGTACGGCACGTGCAGTTCGATGGTGTGCTTCTGGCCGATCCGGTCCAGACGACCGATACGTTGTTCCAGCAGGTCCGGGTGGGACGGCAGATCGAACAGCACCAGGTGGTGGGAGAACTGGAAGTTGCGGCCTTCACTGCCGATTTCCGAGCAGATCAGCACTTGCGCGCCAAACTCTTCGTCGGCGAAGTAGGCGGCGGCGCGGTCACGCTCGAGGATGTTCATACCCTCGTGGAACACCGTGGCCGGAATGCCTGAACGCACGCGCAGGGCGTCTTCCAGGTCCATGGCGGTTTCGGCGTGGGCGCAGATCACCAGCACCTTGGTGCGCTTGAGCATTTTAAGCTGGTCGATCAGCCACTCGACGCGCGGGTCGAATTTCCACCAGCGCTCTTCTTCGTTGGCGTCCGGCTGGGCCTGGAAGCTGACTTCCGGGTACAGCTCGGCGTGATCGCCCAGCGGCAGTTCGAGGTATTCGTCCGGGCACGGTAGCGGGTAAGGATGCAGTTTGCGCTCCGGGAACCCCTGGACCGCGGCCCGGGTATTGCGGAACAGCACGCGGCCGGTGCCGTGGCGGTCCAGCAGTTCGCGCACCAGGCGGGCGCTGGCTTCGGTGTCGCCATCGTTGACGGCGGTCAGCAAGGCTTCGCCTTCGTTGCCGAGGAAGCCGTGAATGGTTTCATGGGCTTGCGGCGACAGGCGACCTTTTTCCAGCAGCTCCTGAACGGCCTCGGCCACCGGGCGATAGTTTTCGCTCTCGGCGCGGAAGGCAGCCAGGTCATGGAAGCGGTTCGGGTCGAGCAGGCGCAGACGCGCGAAGTGACTGTCCTGGCCCAGCTGTTCCGGGGTGGCGGTCAACAGCAAGACGCCCGGGATGGTTTCAGCCAGCTGCTCGACCAGCGAGTATTCCGGGCTGACCTGGTCTTCGTGCCACACCAGGTGGTGGGCTTCGTCGACCACCAGCAGGTCCCAGCCGGCCGCGAACAGCGCATCCTGGGCTTTCTCGTCATCCACCAGCCATTCCAGGGCCACCAGCGCGAGCTGGGTGTCTTCGAACGGGTTGGAGGCATCGCTTTCGATGAAGCGTTCTTCGTCGAACAGCGCGACCTGCAGGTTGAAGCGTCGGCGCATTTCTACCAGCCACTGGTGCTGGAGGTTTTCCGGCACCAGGATCAGCACGCGATTGGCGCGGCCCGAAAGCAGTTGGCGATGGATCACCAGACCGGCTTCGATGGTTTTGCCCAGGCCCACTTCGTCGGCCAGCAGAACCCGAGGCGCAATGCGGTCGGCCACTTCGCGGGCGATGTGCAGCTGGTGCGCGATCGGTTGCGCACGCACGCCACCCAGACCCCACAGCGACGACTGCAGTTGGCGGCTGGTGTGTTCGAGAGTGTGATAACGCAGGGCGAACCAGGCCAGGGGGTCGATCTGCCCGGCGAACAGACGGTCGCTGGCGAGACGGAACTGGATGAAGTTCGACAGTTGGGTTTCCGGCAGGGTGACCACTTCGTTCTGCGCGTCGAGGCCGTGATAGACCAGCAGGCCATCGACGTCGTCGACTTCGCGTACGGTCAGTTTCCAGCCTTCGAAGTGAGTGATGGTGTCACCCGGCGAAAACCGCACACGGGTGAGGGGCGCATTCCGTAGCGCGTACTGGCGAGTGTCGCCAGTGGCCGGGTAGAGCACGGTCAGCAAGCGGCCGTCCTGTGCCAGAACGGTGCCCAAACCCAGCTCCGCTTCGCTGTCACTGATCCAGCGTTGCCCCGGTTGATACTGCTGCGCCATGCTGCCTGACTCCCACCTTGAAAAAGCGGGCTATCTTAACGGAATCAGGTCTCCAGACCAAAGGATTACCTGTGTGGGAACTGCCTTGGGCTGCGATCTTTTGATCTTGCCAGGCTGAAGAAATCGTAGCCTGCGAACGTTCCCACCGTGCCAATCGACTCACAGTTTGCGACCGATGGCTCAAGTCGCCGTCACAGCGGCCGACAGCCTGCTGACAGGAGACTGATAATATGCTGCCACCGATGCTCCCCTTGAGTGCCGTGCCGATCACTTCCCAGCACGACCCGGTTCGCCCGCGCCCGGACATCGCGCCCGTCGTGCCGGTGCAGGAAAGCGCCAGCGACAGCACCATCGACCTGCAAAACCGCGATCCGGAAGAGGCCGCGCTGCTGCTGCGCGAAGAACAGCGGCGCAAGCAGGAGCAGCAACGCCGCCGCCGTGAAGCCGACGAGGACCCCGAAGCGCACCTGGCGATCCCGGGTGACGAACTCAATGCCGACAACACCGTGCCGGTGGCTCCGTTGATGGAAGACCAGCCTCGTCAGGGCCTGTGGGTCGATATCGAGATTTGAGCCCGTGACTGGTCAGCGCCGTCGCCAGACCGCATTATTGGCACATTCCTGCCAAGCGATGCACTGACACCATGAGCCAAGACGACAAGCTGATCGACCTGAATGCCGAACGCGCCAAGCGTGTCCATGACCTTAACGACAAGCGCCTGAACGAAGTGCGCCAGGCGTTCGAGCAGGCCATGCCATTGGGCAAGGCGAAGAAAAAGCCGAAGAACAAACCGAAAAAGCGTTGAGTCTTCCTGCATCGATTGATGCAGGTCAGTTTTCCCCCGCCTTCCAGGCCCGGTCCTGGGCAACATTGATCCCGGTCAATATTTTCTCCTGCCCGATTGGTTACCTTGGCCCCATCGCAACAGGGCAACTGCAGGAGACGCGTCATGTTTTTCGATAACGTGGTGATCGCCGGAGTGCTGACCGTCAGCCTCATGGTTGTATTTTTTGCAGGGTTCGGATTTTTTATCTGGAAAGACTCGCACAAGCGCAAAGAGCCGTAGGTCTTTCTGGATGCAATGAGCACGCAAGGCATTTTGGGCAACTTCGGTTGCCCTTTTTTTTGCCCTGAACAATCTACTGGCATGCACCAATCCCCTGTAGGAGCGAGCTTGCTCGCGATGGAGTGTCAGTCGACACCTTCGTAGCTGACACACCTTCGCGAGCAAGCTCGCTCCTACAGTGATGTGCGGTGTTGCTAAAATTCGGCAATAAAAAAGGCGCGGTCCTCACGGAGCGCGCCTTTTTTCGTTCGGTTGCCTGTCAGCTGCCGAGTGCCTTCGACGCCAGCCAGAACAAGCCGGCCGACAGCGCCACGGTGGCTGGCAGGGTCAGGACCCAGGCCAGCAGGATGGTCTTGACGGTGCCGCCTTGCAGGCCGCTTTTGTTGGCGACCATGGTACCGGCAACGCCCGAGGACAGGACGTGGGTGGTGGACACCGGCAGGCTGAAGATGTTGGCCATGCCGATCAGGCTCGCGGTGGTGATCTGCGCCGACATGCCCTGGGAATAGGTCATGCCTTGCTTGCCGATCTTCTCGCCGATGGTCAGTACCACGCGTTTCCAGCCGACCATGGTGCCCAGGCCCAGGGCCAGGGCGACCGCCAGGATCACCCAGAACGGAGCGTATTCAGTGGTCGTGGTCAGGTCTTTGCGCAGCTTGTCCAGGTCAGCCTTTTCCCGCGGGGCCAAGGTTGGCAGTTTGCTGACTTTCTTCGCCGTGTCGTCCAGGCAGAGCAGGTAGCGACGCACTTCGATGCGGCTTTCCGGCGGCAGCGAGTGGTAGTCGGCTACACCCTTGAGGGTGCCAAGCAGGGCATTGATGGTCGGTTCGGTCTGTTGCGGGTTGCAGCGGAATTTCTCCGGCAGATCGCCTTCGACGCTTTTGCCCAGGGCCAGGAATTCGCCCAGGGTTTCGGCGTTGCGCTGGTAGAACTGGTTCAGGTGCAAGGTGGCGTCGCGGGTACGTTCGATCTGGTAGGTGGTGCTGTTCAGATCAAGTACGAACTGCGCCGGCACGATGCCGATCAGCACCAGCATGATCAGGCCGATACCTTTCTGACCATCGTTGGAACCGTGCACGAAGCTCACGGCCATGGCCGAGATCACCAGCACCAGGCGGTTCCAGAATGGCGGGTGTTTCTTGTCGTCGATCTTGCGACGCTGCTCAGGCGTCTTGTGCATCTTCGACAGCGGGCGCCACCATTTCAGACCGATCAGAATCAGCGCAGCGATCAGGAAGCCTGCCATTGGCGAGAACACCAGCGACATACCGATATCAATCGCCTTCTGCCAGTTCACGCCATCGGCCAACGCAATATCGTTGATCAGGGCGTTGGCCAGGCCTACGCCGAGGATCGAACCGATCAGCGTATGGGAGCTGGAGGCAGGGATACCGAAGTACCAGGTGCCCAGGTTCCAGGCGATGGCTGCGGCGAGCAACGAGAACACCATGGCCAGTCCGTGACCGGTGTTCACATTGATCAGCAGCTCCACCGGCAGCAGGTGGACAATGGCATACGCCACGCCAACGCCGCCCAGCAAAACGCCGAGGAAGTTGAACACACCGGAAAAGAACACCGCCAGATGAGGCGGCATGGCTTTGGTGTAGATAACAGTGGCTACCGCGTTAGCGGTGTCATGAAATCCGTTGATGAACTCGAAGGCGAGGACAAAAGTCAGGGCGAGCAGGAGGCTCACAAGCACCCAAGCATCCAGTCCGCTGAATAAATCGATCATGAAGGTTTTCTGACCCGGTCATAAGGGGGCGCGATTATGCCAGAAAAGACTGGAAATCGATGCACTTGCTGCTCATCGGTAACATTCTTCAACGAATTATTTTGCTTTGGGGCCTGAATTTCCTGCGCTTTTGCGGGTCTTGCAAGTACTTGAATTTCTTTGGAAAGCCCGCAGGCACAGGGGTTCGCCACGCCTGGAGGGACCTTGCGCGCGCTTGTATGAAATTTCTGAAAATAGTGTCAGATACGAGCCTTCAGCCTTATCAGGTCGGCAAGGCGGCCGCTGCCCGCTCGTGGCGGGCGCAAAAAGGCAACATCAGTACATCCCGCTTTTAACGGATGCAATGCAGACCCCGGCAGGTATTAAAAGCCCAGGACGTCACGGCTCCTCGGCTTTCAGTTCCTTTTCCATTTTTTCCAGTTCCTGCTTGAAAACCTGATCCTGAACGGTGGCGCGTTTGCGCCATGGTTTGCGTTCCGGTTCGGGCTGGGCGGCGTAGGTGGTGACTTCCCCGCCGTAAACTTCCTTGTAACGTTGTTCCTGGCGCTCAAGTTCCGCGCGCAGTTCGTCTTTTGTCACGGTGCTACCTGATTGAGTTGAGGTGAATTCTGGTGAAACGCGCTGCACTCGATGTATTGACCGCACTCGTCAAAAGCAAAAAGCCCTTACAGGCATCATTTTTGCGACAGTGTGCTCATTACTTCCATGTTGCAGGCGGCCACGGCACCAGAGATATATAGCTGACGTAGCATCAGTTCCTGTTTCAGCGAGCGCGTTGGCGCCATGCGGATGCAGTCGGCGTCATGGGCTTGCTGAGGAGAGCGGCGATGGAACATCGCGCCACCGGTAGCGGGATCGGCTAATAAAAAACCGATTGGCTACTGAATTACATTATAGCGAGCGATTGACAGAACACTATCACGATAGAGTTAAAAGTGGATCTTGATGTGTGATTGTTTTCTACCCATAACCCGTTAGTGGCAACTTGGGCACTGGATGATGCCATTGTACGGCGATGCCTTTTTGGCGCCATTAAGTCGCACAACTTAAGACCATTACATTGCGCCTTGAAGTCGGCAGATGCGCCCGCGCAAAAAAACATGGATTGCGATTATCGATCGATGGTTCGATAATCGCCCAATCTTGTCGACCCGGGCTTGTGTACCCTACAGCCAGTCGCCTGTAATGGATCGACGATCCGTCTGGGAAAAGGACCTAGTATGAACGATCAACTGCGCAACTCCTTCGCTTCGGTGGCACCGCCGATCGTTGCTTCCCCCGCCAAGCGGATCCAGGCCCTGACCGGCGACCCGGACTTCATGACCTCGCTGGCGCGTGGACTGGCCGTGGTGCAGGCGTTCCAGGAGCGCAAGCGGCACCTGACCATTGCCCAGATCAGCCACCGGACGGAAATTCCCCGCGCCGCCGTGCGCCGTTGCCTGCATACGTTGATCAAGCTCGGTTACGCCACCACCGATGGCCGCACCTATTCGCTGCTGCCCAAAGTGCTGACCTTGGGCCACGCCTATGTGTCCTCGACGCCGCTGGCGGTTTCTGCACAGCCGTACCTGGACCGCATGAGCGAGCAACTCCACGAGGCCTGCAACATGGCCACGCTTGAAGGCGATGACATCTTGTACATCGCCCGCTCGGCAACCACCCAACGCCTGATATCGGTCGACCTGTCGGTGGGTGGGCGCTTGCCGGCCTATTGCACGTCGATGGGCAGGATCCTGCTCGCCGCCCTCGATGACACGTCATTGCACGAGTATCTCGACCACGCCGACCTGCAAGCCAAGACCAGTCGAACCCTCCATACCCCCGAGGCATTGCTCGAATGCCTGCAGGAGGTGCGACAACAAGGGTGGTGCATCGTCGACCAGGAACTGGAGCAGGGGCTGCGTTCGATCGCGGTGCCGGTGTACGACGCTTCCGGCCAGGTGGTCGCGGCGCTCAACGTCAGTACCCACGCCGGGCGGGTCAGCCGCAGCGAGCTTGAACAACGTTTCCTGCCGGGCCTTTTGAGTGCCAGCCGCGACCTCAGCACCCAGCTGTTTACCTAAGCTGTTCGATAATCGCACAGACTCGCGTCTGGCGAATTGACGCTCTTTCCCTTGGCTCATTAATGTCGCGGCAGCGTCATCCGGCGCTGTCGATCTCGATCCGGCACCGGACGACGACCCCATAATAATGAGAAGAGGCACCCCATGCGCACATTCCCCGACTGTCGCCGTTCTCCCCGGTTTTTGTGCCGGAACCCGATCGCCTGATCCTGACACCCCCTTTACCGTGACAGCCCTGTTAAAGGCTGGCACCTGTTCGACTGCGTTTTGCGTGGAAAAAAATAATGAACCAGCCCCAGTCTGCTGTAGGTAACTGCCTCGACGTGCAGTCCTTCATCAATGCCCAACCCATTTCGCGTTATCAGTGGCGCGTGGTGATCCTGTGTTTCCTGATTGTCTTCCTCGATGGCCTCGATACCGCGGCCATGGGCTTCATCGCGCCCGCGCTGTCCCAGGATTGGGGCATCGACCGGGCCAGCCTCGGCCCGGTGATGAGTGCGGCGCTGATCGGCATGGTCTTCGGCGCACTGGGTTCCGGTCCGCTGGCTGACCGCTTTGGGCGCAAGGTCGTTCTGGTCGGGGCGGTGCTGCTGTTCGGTGCCTTCAGCCTGGCTTCGGCCTACAGTACCAACGTCGACCAGTTGCTGGTGTTGCGTTTCCTGACCGGTCTCGGCTTGGGCGCGGGCATGCCGAACGCAACCACGCTGCTGTCGGAATACACCCCGGAGCGCAAGAAGTCCCTGCTGGTGACCAGCATGTTCTGCGGCTTCAACCTGGGCATGGCCGGGGGTGGATTCATTTCGGCGAAGCTGATTCCGGCCTTCGGCTGGCACAGTCTGCTGCTGATCGGCGGGATCCTGCCGTTGATCCTCGCTGTCGTATTGCTGGTCTGGCTGCCGGAGTCGGCGCGTTTCCTCGTGGTGCGTAATCGCGGCACCGACAAGGTACGCAAGACCCTGGCACCCATCGACCCGACGGTGGTGGGCCAGGCCTCGAGCTTCAGCGTGCCGGAACAGAAAACCGTGAAGGCGCGCAACGTGTTTGCGGTGATCTTCTCCGGCACCTACAGCGTCGGCACCTTGCTGTTGTGGCTGACCTACTTCATGGGCCTGGTGATCGTCTACCTGCTGACCAGTTGGCTGCCGACGCTGATGCGTGACAGTGGCGCGAGCATGGAGCAGGCCGCGTTCATCGGCGCGTTGTTCCAGTTCGGCGGGGTGTTGAGCGCGGTGGGCGTAGGATGGGCGATGGACCGCTTCAATCCGCACAAGGTCATCGGCATTTTCTACCTGCTGGCCGGGGTATTTGCCTACGCGGTAGGGCAGAGCCTGGGCAACATCACAATCCTGGCGACCCTGGTGCTGGTGGCCGGTATGTGTGTCAACGGCGCGCAATCGGCGATGCCGTCGCTGGCCGCGCGGTTTTATCCGACTCAAGGGCGAGCCACCGGGGTTTCGTGGATGCTCGGGATTGGCCGCTTCGGCGCGATCCTCGGTGCATGGATGGGCGCGACGCTGCTGGGGCTGGGCTGGAATTTCGAGCAGGTGCTGACGGCATTGGTGATTCCGGCGGCATTGGCAACGGCGGCGGTGCTGATCAAGGGGTTGGTCAGTCATGCAGATGCCACCTGATCATGCCTTTGTAGGAGCTGCCGCAGGCTGCGATCTTTTGCAGGCGACAAAACGATAGCCAGACAACAATGTGTTCGATAAACGAACACTCAGTCGATTATCGAATTGTTTGGCCTGTGCCATGGGCTTAATCTTTAACCATTGCGGCGCTGCGCATCGGCGCCTTTTTTACTACGTCGAAATAACAAACGGGAGCTCGCTCTGCGTGATCTCGAAGCCCGGAGAAGCATGATGCGTGAAGTTTATATCTGCGACGCGATTCGCACCCCCATCGGCCGTTTCGGCGGCGGCCTGTCGGCAGTTCGCGCCGACGACCTGGCCGCGGTGCCGATCAAGGCGCTGATGGAGCGCAACCCTTCGGTGGACTGGACGGCGGTGGACGAAGTGTTCCTCGGCTGCGCCAACCAGGCCGGTGAGGACAACCGCAACGTGGCGCGTATGGCGCTGCTGCTGGCGGGGCTGCCGGAAACCATTCCGGGCGTGACCCTCAATCGCCTGTGCGCTTCGGGCATGGACGCCATCGGCACCGCGTTCCGCGCCATCGCCAGTGGCGAAATGGAGCTGGCGATTGCCGGTGGCGTCGAGTCGATGTCCCGCGCGCCATTCGTGATGGGCAAGGCTGATGCCGCGTTCTCGCGCAACATGAAGCTGGAAGACACCACCATCGGCTGGCGCTTCATCAACCCGTTGATGAAAGCCCAGTACGGTGTGGATGCGATGCCGCAAACCGCCGACAACGTCGCCGACGATTACCAGGTGTCCCGCGCCGATCAGGACGCGTTCGCCTTGCGCAGCCAGCAACGCACCGCCGCCGCGCAAGCCGCGGGCTTCTTCGCCGAAGAAATCGTCGAAGTACGCATTGCCCACAAGAAGGGTGAAATCGTGGTCAGCCAGGACGAACATCCGCGCGCCGACACCACCCTCGAAGCCCTGACCAAACTCAAGCCGGTCAACGGCCCGGACAAAACCGTCACCGCCGGCAACGCTTCGGGCGTCAACGACGGTGCCGCCGCCTTGATCCTGGCTTCGGCCGAAGCGGTGAAAAAACACGGCCTGACCGCCCGCGCCAAAGTGCTGGGCATGGCCAGCGCCGGTGTTGCGCCACGGGTGATGGGCATCGGTCCGGTGCCCGCCGTGCGTAAACTGATTGAACGCCTGGGTGTGGCCGTCAGCGATTTCGACGTGATCGAACTCAACGAAGCCTTCGCCAGCCAGGGCCTGGCGGTACTGCGTGAACTGGGAATCGCCGACGACGCGGCCCAGGTCAACCCGAACGGTGGCGCCATTGCCTTGGGCCATCCGCTGGGCATGAGCGGTGCGCGCCTGGTACTGACCGCATTGCATCAGTTGGAAAAAACCGGTGGCAGGAAAGGCCTGGCGACCATGTGCGTCGGTGTCGGCCAGGGTCTGGCCCTGGCGATCGAGCGCGTCTGACGCGCTCTGCCACTAACAAGAAATCGAGGAATGCTTCATGACTGACAAGCCTGGTTACCGTCGCCCGCAGGAAGGCACTCAGCCTGAGTACCTGCATCCGACCTACCAATCCACCAACCTGCGCTCGCCGTCCAAGCCATTGGTGTTTTTGCCGCATTCGTTGTCGGAAATCACCGGTCCGACCATTGGTGCCGAGCGCGTCAATGAGAAGGATAACGACCTGACCGCCCAGCATGAAGGCGAACCACAGGGCGAACGCATCATCATTCACGGCCGTGTGCTGGATGAGAACGGCCTGCCGGTGCCGGGGATCCTGGTGGAGATCTGGCAGGCCAACGCCGCCGGTCGCTACAACCATGCCCGTGACCTGCACGACGCGCCGTTGGACCCGAACTTCACCGGCACCGGCCGCACCGTGACCGACGCCGATGGCTGGTACCAGTTCCAGACCATCAAGCCCGGCGCGTATCCGTGGGGTAACCACCACAACGCCTGGCGCCCGGCGCACATCCATTTCTCGCTGTTCGGACCGAGCATCCTGACGCGCCTGGTCACCCAGATGTATTTCCCGGGCGACCCGCTGCTGGCGTACGACCCGATCTACAACTGCGTGCCCGATACCCGCGCCAAAGAGCGTTTGATCGCCTCGTTCGATCTGGAAAAAACCATCCCTTCCTATGCCCTCGGTTATCGCTGGGACATCGTCTTGCGCGGCCGCGACGCCACGCCGATGGAGAAATAAGATGACGCTGAATGCGACCACGTCCCACACCGTCGGGCCGTACTACCACATCGGACTGACCTGGCTGAACCGCGAAGACCTGACCGTCGAGCAAACCCTGGGCGAGCGCGTGGCGATCACCGGGCAGGTGGTCGATGGCAACGGCGATGTCGTCAACGACGCGATGCTGGAAGTCTGGCAGGCCAACGCCGCCGGCAAATACGACCACCCCGAAGACGACCAGGACAAACCCCTGGACCCGAACTTCGAGGGCTTTGGCCGGGTGCCGGTGGATGCCGAAGGGCGTTTCCGGTTCACCACCATCAAGCCGGGTACGGTCGAAGGCCTCAAGGGCACGACCCAGGCACCGCATCTGGTGGTGCTGGTGTTTGCCCGTGGCCTGGTGAAGCACTTGCTGACGCGGATCTACTTCGATGGCGAGCCGGCTAACGTCGCCGATCCGTTGCTCGAATGCGTGCCGGCAGAACGTCGCGGCACCTTGCTGGCGAAGCAGGATGCGTCGGGTGTGTACCAGTGGAACGTTGTTCTGCAGGGCACCGACGCCGAGACGGTGTTCTTCGATTATTAAGTGAACACCGCATCCCCTGTAGGAGCTGGCTTGCCAGCGATGGTCGTTAACGATGACGCGTATCCATTGGTTTACCGTGTCGCTCTTGCGTCCATCGCTGGCAAGCCAGCTCCTACAGGGGGTTGATGCATTTGTGGAACGGGACTGTTGCAAAGTATGTCTAGACTCTCACAGTCCCCATTGAGTAAAAAACAATGACATCGATCACCGCTACAGAACCTCTGTACACCGGCGAAGAACGCAACAAGCGGATCTTCGCCATTGTCGGCGCTTCGTCCGGCAACCTCGTCGAATGGTTCGACTTCTATGTCTATGCCTTCTGTGCGATCTACTTCGCGCCTGCCTTTTTTCCCTCCGACAACCCCACCGTGCAGTTGGTCAACACCGCGGGCGTATTTGCCGCCGGGTTCCTGATGCGCCCGATTGGCGGCTGGATCTTCGGCCGGGTCGCGGACAAGCACGGGCGCAAGAATTCGATGCTGATATCGATTCTGATGATGTGCTTCGGCTCGCTGCTCATCGCCTGCCTGCCGACCTACAAGGACATCGGTGTCTGGGCGCCGATCATGCTGTTGTTCGCGCGCTTGCTCCAGGGCCTGTCGGTGGGTGGCGAATATGGCACCACCGCCACCTACATGAGCGAAGTCGCCCTCAAGGGCCAGCGCGGTTTTTTCGCCTCGTTCCAGTACGTCACGCTGATCGGCGGGCAGTTGCTGGCGGTGTCGCTGGTGGTGGTCCTGCAGCAGTTCCTCAGTGAGGATGAATTGCGTGCCTACGGCTGGCGGATTCCGTTCGTGGTCGGTGCGATGGCGGCGCTGGTTTCGCTTTATCTGCGCCGTTCGCTGAAAGAAACCACCAGCAAGGAAATGCGCGAAAACAAGGACGCCGGCAGCATCCGCGCGCTGTTCCGCGACCATAAAGCCGCGTTCATCACGGTGCTCGGTTACACCGCCGGTGGCTCGCTGATTTTCTACACCTTCACCACGTACATGCAGAAATACCTGGTGAACACCGCCGGCATGCACGCCAAGACCGCCAGTTACATCATGACCGGCGCACTGTTCCTTTATATGTGCATGCAGCCGTTCTTCGGCATGCTCGCCGACAAGATCGGCCGACGTAACTCGATGCTGTGGTTCGGCGCCTTGGGTACTTTGTGCACCGTGCCGATCCTGCTGAGCCTGAAAAGCGTCAGCAGTCCGTTCCTGGCCTTTGTGCTGATTACCGTGGCACTGGCGATCGTCAGTTTCTACACCTCGATCAGCGGCCTGGTAAAAGCCGAAATGTTCCCGCCCGAAGTGCGCGCACTGGGCGTCGGCCTGGCGTACGCGGTGGCGAATGCGATCTTCGGCGGTTCGGCGGAGTATGTTGCCTTGAGCCTTAAAGCGGTCGGGATGGAAAACTCCTTCTACTGGTACGTGACGGTGATGATGGCAATCGCGTTCCTGTTCAGCCTGCGCCTGCCCAAGCAAGCCAAGTATCTGCATCACGACCTTTGATCCATACCCGCGGGCCCGAGCGGCCCGCGCCTGCAGGGATTGTTTATGAACGAGCGACCGGGCAATCAATTGTTCGATGCCTATTTCACTGCCCGCGACATGCGTGAAGTGTTCTGCGATCAGGGCCGGGTCCAGGCCATGCTCGATTTCGAAGCGGCCCTGGCCCGTGCCGAAGCGCGGGTTGGCCTGATTCCGCACACGGCGGTGGCGCCGATCGAAGCGGCCTGCCAGGCCGGGCATTACGATTTTGCGGCCCTGGGCGAGGCGATTGCCACGGCAGGTAATTCTGCGATTCCGTTGGTCAAGGCGCTGGGCAAACAGATCGCGGCGAGCGATGCCGAAGCCGAGCGCTACGTGCATCTGGGCGCTACCAGTCAGGATGTGATGGACAGCGGCCTGGTGCTGCAATTGCGCCGGGCGCTGGAATTGATCGACAGCGATCTGGCGCAACTGGGCCAGACTCTCGCTACCCAGGCCCAGCGTTATGTGGCCACGCCACTGGCCGGGCGTACCTGGTTGCAGCACGCGACACCCGTCACCCTCGGCATGAAAATCGCCGGTTGGCTGGGAGCAGTTACCCGCAGTCGCCAGCGTCTGCTGGAACTCAAGCCCCGTCTGCTGGTGCTGCAATTTGGTGGCGCTTCCGGGACCCTCGCGGCCTTGGGTGATCAGGCGATGCCGGTTGCCCAGGCGTTGGCCGAAGAGCTGCAACTGACGCTGCCCGACCAGCCCTGGCACACCCAGCGCGATCGCCTGGTGGAGTTCGGCTCGGTACTCGGCTTGATCGCCGGCAGCCTGGGCAAACTCGGTCGCGACATCAGCCTGTTGATGCAGACCGAAGCCGCTGAGGTGTTCGAGCCTTCGGCACCGGGCAAGGGCGGGTCCTCGACTATGCCGCATAAACGCAATCCTGTCGGTGCGGCGGTGTTGATTGGTGCGGCAACTCGCGTTCCGGGCCTGCTGTCGACCCTGTTCAGCGCCATGCCGCAAGAGCACGAGCGCAGCCTGGGCCTTTGGCACGCCGAATGGGAAACCCTGCCGGAGATCTGCTGCCTGGTGTCCGGCAGCCTCAAGCAAGCACTGCTGGTCACCGGTGGGCTGGAAGTGGACGCCGCCCGCATGGCGCGCAACCTCGACCTGACCCAGGGCCTGGTGCTCGCCGAAGCGGTGAGCATCGTCCTTGCGCAACGGGTTGGCCGCGACACTGCGCATCACCTGTTGGAGCAATGCTGCAAACGTGCCGTGGCCGAGCAACGTCATCTGCGCGCGGTACTCGGCGACGAACCGCAAGTGACCGCCGAGCTGTCGGCGGCTGAACTCGATCATCTGCTGGACCCCGCCCACTACCTCGGTCAGGCCCGTACCTGGGTCGAGCGAGCGGTGGCTGAACATTCTGCATTGACTGCGTGAAGGAGACTGCTGTGGCTTTCGTACAACTCGCCGATGGCGAACTGCACTACCAAATTCAAGGGCCGCAACTCGACGGACCGGTCGATGCGCCGGTGCTGGTGCTGTCCAACTCGCTGGGTACTGACCTGCACATGTGGGACGCGCAAATTGCCGCGTTCAGCGAGCATTTTCGCGTGCTGCGTTTCGACACCCGCGGCCATGGCAAGTCCTTGGTGACGCCGGGACTGTACAGCATCGAGCAACTGGGCCGCGACGTACTGGCGCTGCTGGATGCGCTGCACATCGAGCGCGCGCATTTCTGTGGACTGTCCATGGGCGGGCTGATCGGCCAGTGGCTGGGCATCAATGCCGGCGAACGCCTGAACAAGCTGGTGGTGTGTAACACCGCGGCGAAAATCGGCGATCCGTCGGTGTGGAACCCACGCATCGAAACCGTGCTGCGCGATGGCCAGGCGGCGATGGTCGCCCTGCGCGATGCGTCGATTGCGCGCTGGTTCACCCCGGACTTCTCAGCGGCCAACCCGGCCGCGGCCAAGCAGATCACCGACATGCTGGCGGCCACTTCGCCTGAAGGTTACGCGGCCAACTGCGCAGCGGTGCGTGATGCCGACTTCCGCGATCAATTGTCTTCGATCAAGGCACCGCTGTTGGTGGTTGCCGGGACTGAAGATGCAGTGACGCCGCCCTCCGGTGGACACTTCATCCAGGAGCACGTGCAGGGCGCCGAGTACGCCGAGTTCTACGCCGCGCACTTGTCCAACGTCCAGGCCGGCGCTGCGTTCAGCGAGCGGGTACTGGCGTTCTTGTTGGCTCATTGAAGGGGATTGTTGTGGACGAGAAGCAACGTTACGACGAGGGCATGAATGTCCGTCGCGCGGTACTGGGCGACGCCCATGTCGACCGCAGCCTGACCACCCTGACCGAGTTCAACTCGGAGTTCCAGGAAATGATCACCCGCCACGCCTGGGGTGACATCTGGACCCGTCCGGGCCTGCCGCGTCACACCCGCAGCCTGATCACCATCGCCATGCTGATCGGCATGAACCGCGAGGGTGAACTCAAACTGCACCTGCGCGCCGCCGCCAACAACGGCGTGAGCCGTGGCGAGATCAAGGAAGTGATCATGCAGAGCGCGATCTACTGCGGCATTCCCGCCGCCAACGCGACGTTCCACCTGGCCGAGTCGGTGTGGGATGAGTTGGGGACTGAATCGCGGGATTAAATGTGTCGCAGGTCTTGAAGATACCGAAGATCTAGTGTGGGAGCGGGCTTGCTCGCGAATGCGGTGTTTCAGTCGACATCATTGCTGGCTGACCGTCCGCTTTCGCGAGCAAGCCCGCTCCCACATTTGTTTTGTGTTTACAACAGGCTGATCGGATAGCTGACGATCACGCGGTTTTCATCGAACTCATTGTTGCTGTAGTCGCGACGCATGGTCGAGTTGCGCCATTTCACGTTCAGGTCTTTCAGCGCACCGCTTTGCACGGTGTAGCCCAGTTCACTTTCACGCCCCCATTCCTTGCCATCGGTGATCGTCCCCGTGTGCACGTTGTCGCCGCTGATGTAGCGGTTCATCAGGGTCAACCCCGGCACGCCAAGGGCGACGAAGTTGTAGTCGTGGCGCACCTGCCAGGATTTTTCCCGGGCGTTGTCGTAGCTGGAGTTGTAGCTGTCGTTGGCCAGGGTTCCGCCGCTGGTGCCGTTGACGCGCATCCACGGGCTGTCGCCGGTGAGTTTCTGCAGGCCGACGTAAAAGGTGTTGCCACCGTACTTGGCCGATAGCAGCCCGTACATCGTCTTGTTGTCCAACTCGCCGGCCCGGGCGCTGCCGTCATCCTTGCCGTAGAAGAAGCCGAGATTGGCACCCAGGGTCCAGGCGCCGAGCGGTTGGCTGTGGGTCAGGTTGATGAATTGCTGGCTGTAGATGTCCTTGAGTTCGGCGTTCCACACAGCGATCTGGGTGCGTTTGTCGTTGAACAGGTACTCGCCGCCCTGGAAGTTGAAGCGGTCGGAGGTGAATGCGGCTTTGCCGGTCATCGACATGTCGCTCATGCTGCTGTCGTCGCGCGGGCTGTTCTGGCGGAACTGGCCGCCGTACAGCGTCAGGCCGTCGAATTCCTTCGAGGTGATCTGACCGCCACGGAAGGTCTGCGGCAGCGAGCGGCCGTCGTCCGAACGCAGGATCGGCAGCACCGGCATCCATTCGCCCACCTTCGCTTCGGTCTGCGACAGCTTGGCCTTGAACGCCACGTTGGTGCGCCCGAAGTTGTCGGCCGGGCGGCCGTCACTGTCCAGCGGCAGCAACTGCGTGCCACCGGTGCCTTTGCCGCCATCGAGTTTCACCGAGTACAGGCCCAGCACATCCATGCCGAAGCCGACGATTCCCTGGGTATACCCGGACTTGGCGTCAAGAATGAAGCTTTGTGTCCACTCTTCGGCCTTGCCCTGGGTCTTGGTCGGGTTGGTGAAGTTGCGGTTGATGTAGAAGTTGCGCAGGTTCAGGTTGACCTTGGCTCCTTCGACAAACCCCGACTCTTCGGCCTGGGCGGGCAGGGCTGCGCTCGCCAGGGCGACGGCGATCAGGCTGGGAACGAAGTAATGCGCGGGAGAAGGCATGGGCTCGGGTCTCTCTAATTCTTGGGGATGAAACAGGGTGATGCCGCAACCTGGGGTTGCAGACGTGCATGCGAGATCGGGACAAGCGGGGCGGATCAGCCGGAGAGGGTAGGGCGCGGGGGCATCGTATCGAACCTGTTGTTATTGGTTTTGTGGATCGAATGGTGATGTGAATGTACTAGGTGGTTCAATCTGTGAAAGCAGGTTTTGGGCGATTATCGAACGTAAGATTGGCGGTGAGATTTGTGTTGTTCTTGCGGGCCTCATCGCTGGCAAGCCAGCTCCTACAGGGAACCGAGTTTCGCCGAAGGAAAGCGGTCGAATGTGGGAGCCAGCCTGCTGGCGATGGGGCCATGACATACAAACCCCCAACAAAAAGCCCACCAAAAGGTGGGCTTCATGTTTTTTCACAGCACCATCAGAACAACTTCAACTTCGGCGCTTCTTCCTTCAACGGCTCGTTCTTCGCCGTCTGTTCGTTCCAGCCACCACCCAGGGCCTTGTACAGGTTGACCTGGCTGACCAGCTGCGCCAGGCGGTCGGTGATCAGTGCCTGTTGGGCACTGAACAGCTGACGCTGGGCATCGAGGAAGGTCAGGTTGCTGTCGACACCGATGCGGTAACGACGCTCGGCCAGGCGGTAGTAGTCCTGGTTGGCATTGACGAAGTCCTGCTGTGCCTGCAACTGCTGCACGTAGGTCTGGCGCGCGGCCAGGCCATCGGCGACTTCCTGGAAGGCCGTCTGGATGGACTTCTCGTAGTTCGCCACGCCAATGTCTTTCTGGATTTTCGAGTAATCCAGGCTGGCGCGCAGGCTGCCGGCGTTGAAGATCGGCAGGTTGATCTGCGGCTGGAACAGCCAGGTGCCCGAGCCACCCTTGAACAGGCCGGACAGGTCCGGGCTCAGGGTGCCGGCGTTGGCCGTCAGGCTGATGCTCGGGAAAAACGCCGCCCGCGCCGCGCCAATGTTGGCGTTGGCGGCCTTGAGGTTGTACTCGGCTTGCAGGATGTCCGGACGACGCTGCAGCAGGTCCGACGGCAGGCCGGGCGGTACTTCGGCCAACAGATCGTCCGCCAGCGGTTTGGCCGCCTGCAGGTTGGCCGGGATGCCGGTGCCGAGCAGCAATACCAGGCTGTTTTCATCCTGGGCGACCTGGCGGGTGTACTTGGCCAGTTGCGCCCGGGCGTTTTCCACCGAGGTGCGCGACTGCGCCAGGTCCAGGGCCGAAGCGACCCCCACTTCGTTGCTGCGGGCGGTGAGCTTGTAGCTCTCCTCGAACGCGGCGAGGGTGTCCTGGGTCAGCTTGAGCAGTTCCTTGTCGGCCTGCCAGGTCAGGTAGGCGTTGGCCACACTGGCCACCAGGCTGATCTGCGTGCTGCGGCGGCCTTCTTCGGTGGCGAAGTACTGCTGCAGCGCTTCTTCGTTCAGGCTGCGAATCCGCCCGAACATGTCGAGCTCGTAGGCACTGATGCCGACCGTGGCCGAGTAGGAACTGCTGATGCCCGCTTCACCGGTCTGCGAAGCGTCAGCCGGCAGGCGCTGACGGCTGCCGCTACCGTTGGCCGAAACCGCCGGGAACAGATCGGCGCGCGAGATGCGGTATTGAGCCGCAAAGGCATCGATGTTCAGGGCCGCGACCCGCAGGTCGCGGTTGTTTTCCAGGGATACCTGAATCAGCTGCTGCAGCGCCGGGTCATGGAAAAACTGCCTCCAGCCCTGCTCGGCAGCGGCCTGCGTCGGTGCCTGGGCCGGCGAGTATGCCGGGCCCTGCGGGTATTGACCTGCCACCGGAGCGTCCGGCCGCTGATAGTCAGGTATCAGCGAGCAGCCACTTAGCACGAAGGCGGCGACTGCCAGGGAGAGTAGCGACTTGCTCATTGGCCAGCCTCTTTAGGAGTTTCAGTAGCGTCTTCCCGGTCGACGTTTTTACGCTGACCCATGGCCGACACGGTGACGAAGAACAGTGGGACCCAGAAGATCGCCAGAACGGTTGCCGTGATCATACCGCCAATCACGCCGGTGCCGATGGCATGCTGGCTACCGGAACCTGCGCCCGTGGAGATCGCCAGGGGTACCACACCGAGCACGAAGGCGAGGGAGGTCATGATGATCGGTCGCAGACGCATGCGGCAGGCTTCGATGGCCGCCTCACGCAGGCTGCGCCCTTGTTCGTGCAGTTCCTTGGCGAATTCGACGATCAGGATGGCGTTTTTCGCCGCCAGGCCGATGGTCGTCAACAGGCCCACCTGGAAGTACACGTCGTTGGACAAACCACGCAGGCTGGTGGCCATCAGCGCACCGATGATCCCCAGCGGAACGACCAGCATCACCGCGATCGGAATCGACCAGCTCTCATACAGCGCCGCCAGGCACAGGAACACCATCAGCAGCGACAGGGCGTACAGCGCCGGCGCTTGCGAGCCGGACAGCCGTTCCTCGTAGGACAGGCCGGTCCAGGAAATACCGACACCCTTCGGCAGTTTGGCGGCAAGGGCTTCGACTTCGGCCATGGCTTCACCGGTTGAATAACCCGGAGCCGGGGCGCCGAGAATTTCCATCGCCTCTACGCCGTTGTAGCGGGCCAGTTTCGGCGATCCGTAGATCCACTCACCCTTGGCGAACGCCGAGAACGGAACCATGGTGCCGACGCTGTTGCGCACGTACCACTTGTTCAGGTCTTCGGGGCTCATGCGTGAACCCGGCTGGCCTTGCACGTAAACCTTCTTCACCCGACCACGGTCGATGAAGTCGTTGACGTAGCTACTGCCCAGGGCGATCGACAGGGTGTTGTTGATGTCGGCGATGGTAATGCCCAGGGCACTGGCCTTCTCGTCGTCGATTTCCAGTTGGAATTGCGGTTCGTCGTTCAGGCCGTTAGGACGCACCTGGGTCAGGATCTTGCTTTGCGCCGCCATGCCGAGGAACTGGTTACGCGCTTCCATCAGCTTGTCGTGACCGATACCGGCGCGGTCCTGCAGGAACACGTCGAAACCGGTGGCGTTACCCAATTCCAGTACCGCAGGCGGGGCGAAGGCAAACACCATGGCGTCACGGAAGGTGAAGAAGTGCTGTTGGGCACGGGCCGCGACCTTGAACACGCTGTTGTCAGCGTTTCGATCTTCCCATGGGCGCAGCATGATGAACGCCATGCCCGAGCTCTGGCCGCGGCCGGCGAAGTTGAAGCCGGTCACGGTAAACACCGAGTTAACCGCATCGCCTTCACCGCCATCCTTGCCCGGACGCAGCAGGAATTCACGCATTTCGTCCACGACCACCTGGGTGCGCTGGGCGGTCGAACCGGCTGGGGTCTGTACCTGGGCGAACAGTACGCCCTGGTCCTCTTCCGGCAGGAACGCCGTTGGAATGCGGGTGAACAGCCAGATCATGCCGACGACGATGATCAGGTAGGCCAGCAGGTACGGCGCCTTGTGCGTGAGCATGTTGCCCACGCCACGCTCGTAGCTACTGACACCACGGTCGAAGTTGCGGTTGAACCAGCCGAAGAAGCCGCGTTTCGGGGTGTGATGCTCGCCTTTCGAAATCGGCTTGAGCATGGTGGCGCAGAGCGCCGGGGTGAAGATCAGGGCAACCAGTACCGACAGGGCCATGGCCGAGACGATGGTGATCGAGAACTGCTTGTAGATCACACCGGTGGAACCGCTGAAGAACGCCATCGGCAGCAATACCGCCGAGAGCACCAGGGCGATACCGACCAATGCTCCCTGGATCTGCCCCATGGACTTCTTGGTCGCTTCCTTGGGCGACAGGCCTTCTTCGCTCATCACCCGTTCGACGTTTTCCACCACGACGATGGCGTCGTCCACCAGCAAGCCGATGGCCAGCACCATGCCGAACATGGTCAGGGTGTTGATGCTGAAACCGGCCGCCGCGAGGATGCCGAATGTCCCGAGCAATACCACCGGAACCGTCATCGTGGTGATGATGGTGGCACGGAAGTTCTGCAGGAACAGGAACATCACCAGGAACACCAGCGCAACCGCTTCGACCAGGGTGTGTACCACGCCCTTGATCGATTCGGTCACCACCGGCGTGGTGTCGTACGGGAACACCACTTCCATCCCTTCAGGGAAGAACGGCTTGAGGCTGTCGATGGTCGTGCGCAGGGCCTTGGCGGTATCCAGGGCGTTGGCACCAGTGGCCAGCTTCACGGCCAGACCGGACGCCGGGGCGCCGTTGAACTGGGCGTTGATGCTGTAGTTCTCGCCACCCAGGCCGACTTCGGCGACATCTTTCAGGCGAACCTGGGAACCGTCCTTGTTGACCTTGAGCAGGATCTTGTTGAATTGCTCGGCGGTCTGCAGGCGCGTCTTGCCGATGATCGTCGCGTTCAACTGGGTGCCGGGCAGGGCGGGCAGGCCGCCGAGCTGGCCGGAGGACACCTGGACGTTCTGCGCGGCGATGGCGGTCTTGACGTCGACCGGGGTCAGATTGAAGTTGTTCAACTTGGCCGGGTCGAGCCAGATACGCATGGCGTACTGCGAACCGAACACCTGGAAGTCGCCGACGCCGGCGGTCCGCGAGATCGGGTCCTGCATGTTCGACACGATGTAGTTGGACAGGTCGTCCTTGGTCATGCTGCCGTCACGGGACACCACGCCGATTACCAGCAGGAAGTTCTTCACTGCCTTGGTCACGCGGATACCTTGTTGCTGCACTTCCTGCGGCAACAGCGGGGTGGCCAGGTTCAGCTTGTTCTGGACCTGGACCTGCGCGGTATCGGAGTTGGTGCCTTGCTCGAAGGTCGCGGTAATGGTCATGGTGCCGTCGGAGTTACTTTCCGAAGACACATAACGCAGGTTGTCGATACCGTTGAGCTGTTGCTCGATCACCTGGACCACGGTGTCCTGCACGGTTTGCGCGGAAGCGCCCGGGTAGGTCACGGAAATGGCGATGGCCGGCGGTGCAATGCTCGGGTACTGGTTGATCGGCAGCTTGAGGATCGATAGTGCCCCGACCAGCATGATCACCAGGGCTATTACCCAGGCGAAAATCGGACGGTCGATGAAAAATCTGGACATGAGTTACTCCCCTTTGCCGCTGGCAGCCTGCTCAGCTGGCTTGGCGGGGGCCGGGTTCTTGGCGCCTACGTTAGTGGCGTCAGTGGCCTTGACTTCGATGCCTGGCTTGACGAATTGCAGGCCTTCGGTGATCAGGCGATCGCCGGCTTTCAGGCCGTCTTCGATCAACCATTGGTTACCGACGGTGCGGCTGGCCTTGAGCTGACGCAGTTCAACCTTGTTGTCAGGGCCGACGACCAGTGCGGTCGGACTGCCCTTGAGGTCGCGGGTCACGCCTTGTTGCGGGGCCAGGATCGCCGCGCTGTTCACACCAGCCTGCAACTGTGCGTGCACGAACATCCCCGGCAGCAGGGTGTGATCAGGGTTCGGGAACACGGCACGCAGGGTCACGGAACCGGTGGTCTGGTCGACCGAGACTTCGGAGAACTCCAGTTTACCGTCCAGTTTGTACTCGCTGCCGTCCTCGAGGGTCAGCTTGACCTTGGCGGCGTTGTCACCGGCCTTCTGCAGGCGACCGCTTTCCAGTTCGCGCCGAAGTTGCAGCAGTTCGACCGAGGATTGCGTCACATCGACGTAGATCGGGTCAAGTTGCTGGATCACCGCCATCGCTTCGGTCTGCGCGTTGCTGACCAGCGCGCCCTCGGTCACCGTGGAACGACCGATGCGGCCGGTCAGCGGCGCGTAAACCTTGGTGTAGCGCACGTTGATCTGTGCCGATTGCAACGAAGCTTCCGATTGCAGGCGGTTGGCCACGGCCGTGTCGTATTCCTGGCGGCTTACGGCCTGTTCGTTGACCAGTTGCTGGTAGCGATCGGAAATCGACTTGGTCGAACGCAGGTTGGCTTCGGCGCTTTTCAGGGTCGCCTCATAGACCGATGGATCGATCTGATAGAGATGCTGGCCGGCCTTGACGTCACTGCCTTCCTTGAACAGGCGCTTGAGAATGATGCCGTTGACCTGTGGACGAACCTCGGCAATGCGGAACGCGCTGGTGCGCCCCGGCAATTCCGAGGTGAGCGTAAACGTTTGCGCTTGCAGGGTAACGACGCCGACCTGAGGCGGTGGTGCGGCCGGTGGAGCTTCTTCCTTTTTGCATCCGCTGAGCAGCGATGCCAGGGCGACGGCGGCGACCAGAGCGGTAACAGCTGGCTTGAATTGCATGAAAATCCTCGGGTCAGGCGCGAAAAAAAACGCACAAGAAAAGATGGAAGGTTAAAAAGTGGGGTCCGGGTGGATAAGTAGCATGCTAAGGAATATACTTACATTCACGGCTGTTTGTAAAGGCCCTGGCCGTGTATCCAGGTCGTTACAAACGTCCTGGAAAGGTTCAAATCGTAAGCCCGGGGACGATACCCAAGAGCTCTCGCCCCGCTTTTATTCAGCTGATATCCAGACATCGCTGAAGCATCCTGATTGAGGTTGTACTGCCATGGTCCGTCGTACCAAAGAGGAAGCCCAAGAAACCCGCAGCCAGATACTCGAAGCGGCCGAGAAAGCCTTTTTCGAGCGGGGTGTGGCGCGAACGACCCTGGCGGACATCGCGACCCTGGCCGGCGTCACCCGCGGGGCGATCTACTGGCATTTCAGCAACAAGGCGGACCTGGTACAGGCCATGCTCGACACCCTGCATGAGCCTCTGGATGAAATGGCCAAGGCCAGCGAAAGCCCGGACGAACCCGACCCCCTGGGCTGCATGCGCAAGCTGTTGATTCATTTGTTTCATCAAATTGCACTGGACCCGAAAACCCGACGCATCAACGAAATTCTGTTTCATAAGTGCGAGTTCACCGATGAAATGTGCGACTTGCGCCAGCAGCGTGTGGCGGCCAGCCTGGACTGCAATGTACGGATCGGCCTGGCCCTGAGTAACGCCGTGAATCGCGGGCAACTGCCGGAAAACCTCGACACGGCTCGCGCGGCCATCAGCCTGCATGCCTACATCGATGGCATCCTGTACCAGTGGCTGCTGGCCCCCGACAGCTTTCAATTGCACAGCGAGGCTGAGCGTTGGGTCGATACCGGGCTGGACCTGTTGCGCTTCAGCCCCAGCTTGCGCAAATGAAGCAAGATGCGTAATTGACTGCAGCCGTGTCAATCGATGCAGCGCCAGATGAACCTTTCTTCACGCGACTTGCGGTATGGGGTGCTTTTATATACGGATGCTCGACCGGTTCACAGTCAATGAACTACGTATTTTGTAGGAAATTTGTGTTGTCGCCGGGAGGGAGCTTGATTCGCAGGCTGATCGATGGAAAGCGGGAACTGCGTCAACGAAGTACAGGGCAAGCGCCTGCTATCAAGCGCTTGCGTGTTCTGTTCAGGTGCTGTTAACCCACCCTGATCACGACGATGTAGCTATAAGGGCTCTTTGGTATTCTTCTGGTGATGCTGGAGGTGCACTTCAATTTTTCCTTACCAATAGATCGAACAGTATGTTTAAGGTGGGGAGTGAGTCCAGTAGTGGAAAGGCTCACACTCAGCGATGTCGTGAATTGGAATGCAAGTTTGCCACTTTCATAAGAGAAGTCATGATTGACTTTGATTTCACGAAATTTTCTGGTACCTATTCTAGGTGGCTCACTGCGCAGTATGAATGACAAGTAGTCCCAGGGTTCAAGGTCATATTTCTCGTTGGGGTGAATGCCGTTATCCCAGCTTGATGTGGTGAGGCTGAACGTTTTTGCGGTGGCATTGAAGATGTAGAAGATAACGCTGTTGGGAGACTGAACGTTACTGATGGAGCGCCAGGCCTGTTCCTCGTCACGCTTACCTTCGCGGATGAATTCGTCGAATTCCTCCACGGTTTTCTGTTTGTCTATGGCGTTATCT
>NZ_JAXDEQ010000042.1:0-54914 GCF_035065025.1 Pseudomonas sp. YuFO8
GGGAGCCAGCAGGGGTTTAGCTGAGTGTCAGAGATCAACTGTGGGAGCCAGCAGGGGTTTAGCTGAGTGTCAGAGATCAACTGTGGGAGCCAGCAGGGGTTTAGCTGAGCGTCAGAGATCAACTGTGGGAGCCAGCAGGGGTTTAGCTGAGTGTCAGAGATCAACTGTGGGAGCCAGCCTGCTGGCGATGGCCGCGCTGCGGTCTATCAGTCCGGCTCACACCCCTTCAACACCAACCGAATGATCGTCTGCGCCGCCGCTTCGTAATCTTCTTCATCCAGCCTGGCCTTGCCGGTGATGGCGGTGATTTGCCAGTCGAAGTCGGCGTAGGTCTGGGTGGCGGCCCAGATGCTGAACATCAGGTGATTGGGGTCGATGGGCGCGATCTGGCCGCGGTCGATCCAGGTCTGGATGCAGTCGATGTTGTGCTTGGCCTGGCCGTTGAGCTGTTCGACCAGGTCGGGGCTCAGGTGCGGGGCGCCGTGCATGATTTCGCTGGCGAATACCTTGGAGGCGAAGGGCAGGTCGCGGGAGATGCGGATTTTCGAGCGAATGTAGCCGCTCAGCACTTCACTGGGCACACCGTCCGGGTTGAATGGCGTCGAGGCCTGCAGAATTGGCTCGATGATGCTTTCCAGGACCTCGCGATAGAGGTTTTCCTTGGATTTGAAGTAGTAGTAGACGTTGGGCTTGGGCAATCCCGCCTTGGCTGCGATGTCACTGGTTTTGGTCGCAGCGAAGCCCTTGTCGGCAAATTCTTCACTGGCGGCACGCAGGATCAATTGTTTGTTGCGCTCGCGGATGGTGCTCATAAACCAGGGGGTTCCTTGCCTGTACTGGCGGTGGCGCATGGTAGCACCGGCCTTCGGCGACGCTCAAGAATGCTCCGTGCGGCGCTCGGCCGCGCTATGCTGCACGGCATTCATTCAAGAAGGAAAGCCGATTCATGGCAGGAAGCAGTTTGCTCGTGCTGATCGACGACATCGCCGCCGTACTGGACGATGTGGCGTTGATGACAAAAATGGCCGCCAAGAAAACCGCCGGCGTGCTCGGCGACGATCTGGCGCTCAACGCCCAGCAGGTCAGCGGTGTGCGCGCTGAGCGGGAAATCCCGGTGGTCTGGGCGGTCGCCAAGGGCTCGTTCGTCAACAAGCTGATCCTGGTGCCGTCGGCATTGGCCATCAGCGCGTTCGTCCCGTGGCTGGTCACGCCGTTACTGATGCTCGGTGGCGCCTACCTGTGTTTCGAAGGGTTTGAAAAGCTCGCCCATAAATTCCTCCACAGCAAGGCCGAAGACCAGGCCGAACATGCCGAACTGGTCGAGGCGGTGGCGGATCCGGCGGTCGATCTGGTGGCGTTCGAAAAGGACAAGATCAAGGGCGCGATCCGCACCGACTTCATTCTTTCGGCGGAAATCATCGCCATCACCCTTGGCGTCGTGGCCGATTCGGCGCTGACCCAGCAAGTCGTCGTGCTCTCGGGTATCGCCATCGTCATGACTGTCGGCGTTTACGGCCTGGTAGCGGGTATCGTCAAGCTCGATGACCTGGGGCTGTGGCTGACCCAGAAGCCGGGGCAGATGGCCAAGAGTATCGGCGGTGGCATCCTGCGCGCGGCACCGTACATGATGAAAAGCCTGTCGGTGATCGGTACGGCGGCGATGTTCCTGGTCGGTGGCGGCATCCTCACCCACGGCGTTCCGGTGGTGCATCACTGGATCGAAAGTGTCAGCGCAGCCGCCGGCGGTGCCGGATTTATCGTGCCGACGTTACTCAATGCGGTGGCGGGGATTGTGGCGGGTGCGGTGGTGTTGGCGGGGGTTTCCATTGTTGGGAAAGTCTGGAAAACGCTGAAGGGCTAAGACCTGGCAATACGATCAAGTGTGGGAGCGGGCTTGCTCGCGAAGACGGCTGCACATCCAACATTGATGTCGACTGTCATGCACTCTTCGCGAGCAAGCCCGCTCCCACATTTGATTTGTACCCGCCGTTATTACTCGGCGATCTGCAACTTGCGCGACTCGGTGTACACGTAGCGCACCTTCTCGTACTCGAACGGCGAGTTCAGCTGGCCATAGCGGAAGCTGTTCTGATGGCGCTTGTCGATGGCGCGCAGGATCCAGACTTCGGGATGGTTGGAGCTGACCTCGGCAACGTTGAGGAAGTTGATGGCGTTCTCGGCGCTGAAATCGACCACCAAGCCGCCAGTATCACGCAGGTTCGACGGGCCGAGGATCGGCAGTACGAAGTAGGCGCCGCCCGGCACACCATAGAATCCCAGGGTCTGACCGAAGTCTTCATTCTGGCGCGGCAGGCCCATGGCGGTGGCCGGGTCCCACAGGCCGGCGATGCCGATGGTGGTATTGAGCAACAGCCGTCCGGTGATTTCCATCGAGCGCTGGCCCTTGAACTGCAACAAGCTGTTCATCAGGTTCGGCACGTCGCCAAGGTTGTTGAAGAAGTTGCTGACGCCGGTGCGCAGGAAGCTCGGCGTGATGTAGCGATAGCCGTCGACCACCGGCAGGAACACCCATTGGTCGAACCGGTAGTTGAAGTGGTAAACCCGGCGGTTCCACTCTTCCAGCGGGTCATAGACGTTCAATGCGCTGAGCGTTGAACGTTCGAATTCGCGCTGGTCCAGGCCCGGGTTGAACTTGAGTTTGCTCAGTGGCTCCTTGAAGCCGTCACTGTCGACGACCACCGGTGCGTTGGCCTTGCTGTTGTCGGCATTGGCAGCGCTTGCACAGAGTAACGCGGCGATAAGCAGGAGGTATTTAGCCACGGAAGAACTCCAGCATCGCGTCGCTGTTGACGCGGTAGTTAATGTTGCCGCAGTGGCCGCCCAGCGGGTAAACGGTCAGGCGATCGCCAAACGTCTTGCGCAGGAAACCCAGGTCTCCAGGGCCGAGGATCACATCGTCGGCGTTGTGCATCACGGCGATTTTCGGGCTGTCGTGCAGGTAGTCCTTCAGTGCATACAGACTCACCTGGTCGATCAGTTGCAGCAGGCTGCCGCCGTCGGTGCGGGCACGCCACATCGGGATCACCTGTTCGGTGATGTAGCAGTCGAAGTCGCACTGCAGCGCACGCTTGAGGTACGGCGTGAGGCTGGTGCCTTCGGTAATGGGGGTTTTTGGCGGAGTGATCAGGCCGCGACGGTTGATCAGGTCCGAGGTGAAGGCGATGTCGGCCGCGGAAAAACGGAAAGAGGTGCCGATCAGCATGGCCATCTGTTCATTGCTCAGGTGCTGCTTGGACTGCTGGAAGTCATAAAGCAGTGCGTCGTTGATATCGACGTAGCCCTTTTGCTGGAAGTAACGGGTCAGTTTGTTCAGCACCAGTTCATAGAAGGTGGTGGTGTTGTTGATGCCCTTGACCTCGGTCTGGACCAGTTTGTCCAGGTTGGTGATCGAGGTGTAGAGATTGACCGGAGGGTTGACCAGCAGCACTTTCTTGAAGTTGAAGCTGCGGCGGGTTTCGTCCAGGTGCGCGACGAATGCCGCATCCAGTGCACCCAGGCTGTAGCCGGTGAGGTAGTACTCGGTGACCGGCAGTTTCGGGTTTTGCGCCCGCACGGCCTGCATCACCCGGTACATGTCTTCGGCGTCGTCCTTGGTGATGCCGGGCGTGGCAAAACGTGAGGCGGCGCTCATGAAGTCGAAGCTGGTGGGCGACGACAGTTGCACCACGTGGTAGCCGGCCTTGTAGTAGAGCTTTTTCAGGTATTCGTTAAGGCTGCTGTCGTAGCGCGCGCCCGTGCCGGCGATCAGGAAGATCAACGGCGCGGCTTTGTCCTGGGTGGCAATGCGATAGGTAAGTTTTTTCACTGGCCAGAAGTTGTCCGGCAGTTCGAATGCGCGTTCCGGGCGCAGGGTGACGCTGCGATCGGACTGATCGATGTCCTCATCCAACGGCAGCTCGGGGCGCAGGTCCGGTGGCGTCGTGGCAATGGTCGCCTCGAACGGGTTGGTCAAGGGATAGCCATAACTGGCGGCGTCGATATCGACCGCCAGTGCGGACGCACTCAAGATAAGGCCGCCAAACAGGGCGGCGAAGCGCAAGGAACGGAGCATGACTAGATCCCTTAGAAAAAGGTGCCGAATGAAGTTCGCAGGCTATGACCACTGGATCTGCGCCAAAGTGCCACGCATCGGCACCAAACTGGCCTGAATTCCGAGTAATAGTAGCGTGACGATACACTTTGCAGTGATTGAATGACCAGTTAACAGTTGTTATCCCTTGCTTAAGGCTGTCGGGCGATTAAGCTGGCCGCCGTTTTCGCGTATTGGAGTGCTCCATGTCCCGCCGTTTGCCCGTGATTCTGCTGCTTGTTTTGTTGCCGTTATGGCTGGCCGCCAGCTATGGCGCGCGTTATGGCTTCATGGAAGATGCGCAGTGGGTCGGCATCTGCGTGGACGAGGCCAGCCGCTGGGAATGCCAGGTGCGTTCCAATCTTGGCCTGATGATTCACTTCCAGGTGTTGGGCTGGACAGCACTGGCCGCCGCCGTGGTCGGCTTTGTGCTGCCGGGACGGACAGGGTGGTGGTTGGCGGTGGTGGCGCTGGTGTTCGGGTTTCCGGCGCTGGCGTTGTACAACACGACGATGGCGGTTTTTGCGGTGGTGATTGCGGGGTTGCGGTTGGTCAGGGCGTCCCGTAGCGCCTGATAGATAGCCTTCGCGAGCAAGCCCGCTCCCACATTCGATTTGTGAACGACGCAGATCAAATGTGGGAGCGGGCTTGCTCGCGAAGAGGCCGGAGGCGGCGCTGAAGATCAGTCCTTGCGAACCCGCAAACAACGCCACAACGCCGCCACCATCAACCCGCTTACCAGCGCCCAACCCCAGGCCTGCTGGTTCTGCAAGCCTTCCCGGAACAGCTGCGGCGCAATGCCGGCGCCGATGATGAAGGTCAGCAGGGCGATTTCCCGGCGCGGCACGCTCACCGGGCGGCACAGGTAAACCAGCGCTGGCAGGATGAACGCAACGCTCGGGAAACTGCGATAACGCGGGTCGAACACCAGTTCCAGCATCATCACTGCAGCGGCAAATCCTGCCACCGCCAGTATCCAGCCTGCCCGACGCTCAAGCGAATTGAGCGCCCAGCCACGCCAACCGGTGCGGGGGCTCAGCGTCAGTGCGGCATGGGCCAGCACCAACACATTCAAGGCAGTCAGCACGGCGACCCACAACCACTCGCTGGCAAAACGCGTGGTGACCCGTGCCAGATCGCCCCAGGCACCCATCGAGCAAGCGGCCAAGGCGCCCAGCAGTGGCAGCACCAGCGCGGCGCGAGTGCTGCGAACGCGTCCACCGAGAATCAGTGTGCCAAGGAAGATAAACCCGCCAACCACCAGCCACTGCGACCAGTACGGCACGTTCGACACCGGCCCGGCCAGCACACCCTTGTCCTGGCGATCTGCATCGAACAGCCCCCAGTAACCGCCAACCGCACCTTCACTGGCACGTTTCCACGGCTGGTCGAAGGCTTCGATCAGGTTGTAGTGCCAACCTTGCTGCTCGGCCATGGCGACAAAACCACGAATGAACTTGGCTTCGTTGACCCGACTCGGCAGGGCGGTTTCACGCTGGCGGCCTTCGCTCGGCCACCCGGTTTCGCCGATCATCACGTCCTTGGGTGCGAATTTGTTGCCGAATACCTGGCGTACCTCAGCCACATGCTGCAGCGCGGCGTCGATGTTCGACGGATCATCTTCCCAGTACGGCAGCAAGTGGATGGTCAGGAAATCCACGGCCGGCGCGATCTCCGGGTGCTTGAGCCAGAACTCCCAGACATCGGCGTAGGTAACGGGTTGCTTGACCTGGCTTTTTACCTTGTTGATCAGCTTGACCAACTGGGTGCCGGTGACTTCCTTGCGCAGCAGGGTTTCGTTGCCGACGATCACCGCGCTGACCACGTCCGCGTTGGCGTTGGCCGAGGCGATCAGCAGGTCGACTTCTTTTTCGGTGTCCACCGGGTTGCTGTTGATCCAGGCGCCGATCATCAGCTTCAACCCATGCTTGCGCGCCAGGTCGGGGAGGGCATCGAGGCCGGTCATGGAGTAGGTGCGGATGCACTGGAAATTTTTGGCCAGCAGCGCGAGATCCGCGTCCATGCGCTCGGGACGAAGGTTGAACGGTACGTCGAACGGCGACTGGTCCTTGTCGAACGGGGTATAGGAGGCGCATTGCAACTTGTGCGTCGCGCTGACCACGTCCGGCAGGAGCACCGGTTTACCGAGGCCGTACCAGAAGCCGCCCAAGGCAAACAGCCCCAGCAGGCAAGCGAACAGATAAGCAAAAAAAGGAAAACGGGATGTCGCGGGCATGGTCAGGCCGTCTGGGAGCAAAGCGGCGCATGTTACCTGTATTTGTCCCGCGCTTGGTGCCCTGCATGATTTTGACATGCAAAGTTCGGGCGGATCGGGCGGAACCTGTACGCTGTCCTAGACTCATGGCGTTCTGATGTCGTTTCTCGATGCCTTGAGGTCGCTGGCAGAGCAGGTCGCCAACAGCGTCAGGTTGATGATCGCATCATCAGTACTCCGCTGATGATCGAACGAGTTTGCGGGTGGGGCGTGATGGGGGCGCTGTGCACCATAACTATACGTTGACGCGACTCGGCATCCGTCGAGCGCAGCACTTTCGGGGAAGTAACGATGAAGATGCGACGACTTTTAGGCGCAGGTGCCGCTCTGGTGCTTGCGATTGGCTCCACATTCGCCAATGCCGAGAACAAGACCCTGACCATCGGTTACGTTGACGGCTGGTCCGACAGCGTCGCGACCACTCACGTGGCCGCTGAAGTGATCAAGCAGAAGCTCAATTATGACGTGAAGCTGCAAGCCGTCGCCACGGGGATCATGTGGCAGGGCGTGGCCACCGGCAAACTCGACGCCATGCTGTCGGCCTGGCTGCCGGTGACCCACGGCGATTACTGGGCCAAGAACAAGGACCAGGTCGTCGACTACGGTCCGAACTTCAAGGACGCCAGGATCGGCTTGATCGTGCCCGAGTACGTCAAGGCCAAGTCGCTTGAAGACCTGAAAACCGATGACAGCTTCAAGAAACGCATCGTCGGCATCGACGCCGGTTCAGGCGTGATGCTCAAGACCGAGCAGGCGATCAAGGACTACGACCTGACCGGCTATCAACTCAAGGCCAGTTCCGGCGCCGGCATGATTGCCGAGCTGACACGTGCCGAGAAAAAGAACGAATCCATTGCCGTGACCGGTTGGGTGCCGCACTGGATGTTCGCCAAGTGGAAACTGCGTTTCCTGGAAGACCCGAAAGGCGTTTACGGCGCGGCTGAAACCGTGAACAGCATCGGCAGCAAAGAGCTGGCGACCAAGGCACCGGAAGTGGCCAAGTTCCTGAAGAACTTCCAGTGGGCGTCGAAAGACGAAATCGGCGAAGTCATGCTGGCCATTCAAGAAGGCGCCAAGCCTGAAGCGGCGGCAAAGGATTGGGTAGCCAAGCATCCGGAGCGTGTGGCTGACTGGACCAAGTAACAGATACCCCGCTGTACCCTGTGGGAGCTAGCCTGCTGGCGATTGCGATCTGTCAGTTAACTGAAGTGTTGACTGACAGATCGCAATCGCCAGCAGGCTAGCTCCCACTTTTATTCAGTAGTGCTTGAGATTGGCGAATACGTCACGTGGTTCTAAGACTAAGGTCGTCTGGAACCTGCCCCGCAGCCGCATAGAGTGGATACCGTTCCAACTAAATCTGTGCTGCGAGGATAAAAACAATGAACGACAGCATTTACCTCTCGATTCAAAACAGCCCGCGCTTCAAGGAGCTGGTTAGCAAGAGGGAACGATTCGCCTGGATTCTATCGGCGATCATGCTAGGGCTTTACTCCGGATTCATCCTTTTGATTGCTTACGGGCCGCATGTACTGGGGGCGAAAATCAGCCCTGAGTCATCGATTACCTGGGGCATACCGATCGGTGTCGGGCTGATTGTCTCGGCCTTCATCCTGACCGGTATCTATGTGCGACGCGCCAACGGCGAATTCGACGACCTGAACAATGCGATTCTCAAGGAGGCTCAGCAATGATCCGGCGTCTAATGGCTCTTTTGAGCATCGCAGCATTCGCACCTGGCGCCTGGGCCGCTGACGCCCTGACCGGCGCCGTGCAGAAGCAACCGCTCAACGTTTCCGCGATCCTGATGTTCGTCGCGTTCGTTGGTGCAACCCTGTGCATCACCTACTGGGCGTCGAAGAAAAACAAGTCGGCCTCCGACTACTACGCGGCGGGCGGCAAGATCACCGGTTTCCAGAACGGCCTGGCGATTGCCGGTGACTACATGTCCGCGGCGTCCTTCCTGGGTATTTCCGCGCTGGTGTTCACCTCCGGCTACGACGGCCTGATCTACTCGATCGGCTTCCTGGTGGGCTGGCCGATCATCCTGTTCCTGATCGCCGAGCGCCTGCGTAACCTGGGTAAATACACCTTTGCCGACGTGGCGTCCTATCGCCTTGGGCAAACCCAGATCCGCTCGCTGTCCGCTTGCGGTTCGCTGGTGGTGGTGGCGTTCTACCTGATCGCGCAAATGGTCGGTGCCGGCAAGCTGATCCAGCTGCTGTTCGGTCTCGACTATCACGTTGCCGTGATCCTGGTCGGTATCCTGATGTGCATGTACGTGCTGTTTGGCGGCATGCTGGCGACCACCTGGGTGCAGATCATCAAGGCGGTGTTGCTGCTGTCCGGCGCTTCCTTCATGGCGCTGATGGTGATGAAGCACGTCAACTTCGACTTCAACGCTCTGTTCTCCGAGGCGATCAAGGTTCACCCTAAAGGTGAAGCGATCATGAGCCCGGGCGGCCTGGTGAAAGATCCGATCTCGGCGTTCTCCCTTGGGCTGGCACTGATGTTCGGTACCGCGGGCCTGCCACACATCCTGATGCGCTTCTTCACCGTGAGTGATGCGAAAGAAGCGCGCAAGAGCGTGCTGTACGCAACCGGTTTCATTGGCTACTTCTACATCCTGACCTTCATCATCGGCTTCGGCGCGATCCTGCTGGTCAGCACCAACCCTGCGTTCAAGGATGCGGCTGGCGCGCTGTTGGGCGGTAATAACATGGCGGCGGTGCACCTGGCCAATGCGGTCGGTGGCAGCATCTTCCTGGGCTTCATCTCGGCGGTAGCGTTCGCGACCATCCTGGCAGTGGTTGCCGGCCTGACCCTGGCCGGTGCCTCGGCGGTGTCCCACGACCTGTACGCCAGCGTGATCAAGAAGGGCAAGGCCAACGAGAAGGATGAGATCCGCGTCTCGAAAATCACCACCATCGCCCTGGCGGTGCTGGCAATCGGCCTGGGCATCCTGTTCGAAAGCCAGAACATCGCGTTCATGGTCGGCCTGGCGTTCTCCATCGCGGCGAGCTGCAACTTCCCGGTCCTGCTGCTTTCCATGTACTGGAAGAAGCTGACCACTCGCGGTGCGATGATCGGTGGCTGGCTGGGCCTGGTGAGCGCTGTGGGCTTGATGATCCTTGGCCCAACCATCTGGGTGCAGATCCTGCATCACGAGAAGGCGATCTTCCCGTACGAGTACCCGGCGTTGTTCTCGATGATCATTGCTTTTGTCGGGATCTGGTTCTTCTCGATTACCGACAAGTCGACCGCGGCTGATAACGAGCGGGCGCTGTTCTTCCCGCAGTTTGTTCGTTCGCAGACGGGTTTGGGGGCGAGTGGGGCGGTTTCGCACTAAGAGCGGTTAGAAGCTGCAAGCAAATGCCCCGATCGAGAGATCGGGGCATTTTTGCTTCTGTCTGAAGGGGGTGTGTCGCCGGATTTGGCCTTATCGCCAGCAGGCTGGCTCCCACATTGGAATGCATGCTCCCTGTGGGAACCAGCCTGCTGGCTCCACATTGGAACAAGTGCTCCTTGTGGGAGCCAGCCTGCTGGCGATAGCGGTGCTTCAGTCACTGCGTGAACTCCAGGTAAACAAAAACGGCCTCTATGCAAATAGAGGCCGTTCCCGGTACAACTCAACACGCTACAGCAAGAACGATCTTACTTGCGGTCTTCCAGCTTGGTGATGTCACGCGACTCGTAGCCGGTGTACAGCTGGCGCGGACGGCCAATCTTGTACGGGCTGGAGAGCATTTCCTTCCAGTGGGAGATCCAGCCGACGGTCCGCGCCAGGGCGAAGATCACGGTGAACATGCTGGTTGGAATGCCGATCGCCTTGAGGATGATCCCCGAGTAGAAGTCGACGTTCGGGTACAGCGAGCGTTCGATGAAGTACGGGTCGGTCAGGGCGATCTCTTCCAGGCGCATGGCCAGTTCGAGTTGCGGATCGTTCTGGATGCCCAGTTCCTTCAACACTTCGTCGCAGGTCTGCTTCATCACGGTGGCGCGTGGGTCGCGGTTTTTGTAAACGCGGTGACCGAAGCCCATCAGCTTGAACGGATCGTTCTTGTCCTTGGCCTTGGCGATGAACTTGTCGATGTTCGAGACATCGCCGATTTCATCGAGCATGGTCAGGACGGCTTCGTTGGCGCCGCCGTGGGCAGGGCCCCACAGTGCAGCGATACCGGCGGCGATACAGGCGAACGGGTTGGCACCCGACGAGCCGGCCAGACGTACGGTAGAGGTCGATGCGTTCTGCTCGTGGTCGGCGTGGAGGATGAAGATCCGGTCCATGGCCTTGGCGAGTACCGGGCTGATCGGTTTGATCTCGCACGGGGTGTTGAACATCATGTGCAGGAAGTTTTCCGCGTACGACAGGTCGTTGCGCGGGTACATCATGGGTTGGCCCATGGAGTACTTGTAAACCATCGCGGCCAGGGTCGGCATCTTGGCAACCAGGCGGATCGCGGAGATTTCGCGATGCTGCGGGTTATTGATGTCGAGGGAGTCGTGGTAGAAGGCCGAGAGGGCGCCGACAACGCCGCACATGACGGCCATCGGGTGAGCGTCGCGACGGAAGCCGTTGAAGAAGGTCTTCAACTGCTCGTGAACCATGGTGTGGTTCTTCACGGTGCTGACGAACTGGGCCTTCTGCTCTGCGGTCGGCAGTTCGCCGTTGAGCAGCAGGTAGCAGGTTTCCAGGTAGTCCGATTTTTCAGCCAGTTGCTCGATCGGGTAGCCGCGATGCAACAAAATGCCGTTGTCACCGTCAATATAGGTGATCTTCGACTCGCAGGAAGCGGTCGACATGAAACCAGGGTCAAAGGTGAAGCGGCCCGTGGCCGTCAGACCCCGAACATCGATAACATCGGGACCAACGGTGCCGGTTAAAATGGGCAGCTCGACGGGGGCTGCGCCCTCGATGATCAACTGCGCTTTTTTGTCAGCCATGTGGCCTCCTATTTATGCTTGAAATCATCAGACAGACCCCCCACGCAGGGCCCGCACCACTATAGTGAGATAAATTCGAATGTCAATTTGCCTAAAGTCTTGCTCCAGAAGGCTTTAACCCTACTTTTTTCTCGAAATTGCCTGCCATTTACGCCTTTTATGTCCGTTGTGCAATCAGCTGTTTGGGTGAGGTCTTTGCGTTGTCATTAGTAGCCTAACTGTCTATACTCGGCAGCCGACCGCCAAGGGCTTTTGGGCTTGCGTTATTGGGGGTCGCCTCCCTGGGTGGTGGTTACCTGACCAGTGCACTCCCCAACAACTTTGCCCTGATTGTTAGGGGCTCTTCAGTGTGAAAAAAAAGCCGTGAAAAGCCAACGACCTGTAAACCTAGACCTAAGGACCATCAAACTCCCAGTCACTGCTTACACGTCCATTCTTCACCGTATCTCCGGTGTCATCCTCTTCGTGTGCCTTGCCATCATGCTTTATGCATTGGACAAGTCGCTGAGCTCCGAGGAAGGCTTCGGTCAGGTGAAAGCGTGTCTGACCAGTCCGCTAGCCAAGCTAGTGATTTGGGGCATCCTGTCCGCCTTGCTGTATCACCTGGTTGCCGGTGTGCGCCATTTGATCATGGACATGGGCATCGGTGAGACGCTGGAAGGCGGCAAACTGGGCTCGAAAATCATTATCGCCGTTTCCGTGGTGGTAATCGTTCTGGCAGGAGTTTGGATATGGTAACTAACGTCACGAACCTCTCGCGTTCGGGCCTCTATGACTGGATGGCGCAACGTGTGTCTGCGGTCGTTCTCGCGGCTTACTTCATTTTCCTGATCGGATACCTCGTGGCGAACCCGGGCCTTGGCTATGACCAATGGCACGCGCTCTTCGCCAACAACTGGATGCGTATTTTCAGCCTGCTGGCCCTTGTTGCTCTGGGCGCTCACGCCTGGGTCGGCATGTGGACCATCGCGACCGACTACCTGACGCCAATGGCGTTCGGCAAGTCCGCGACGGCTATACGTTTCCTCTTCCAGGCAGTATGCGGCGTCGCGATGTTCGCTTACTTCGTCTGGGGTGTGCAGATTCTCTGGGGTATCTGATTCATGGCTAACATTCCAACGATTTCTTTCGACGCCATCATCATTGGTGGTGGCGGTGCCGGCATGCGCGCAGCGCTGCAACTGGCGCAAGGCGGTCACAAGACTGCGGTAATCACCAAGGTTTTCCCGACCCGTTCGCATACTGTATCCGCCCAGGGCGGCATCACCTGTGCCATCGCGTCCGCTGACCCGAACGATGACTGGCGCTGGCACATGTACGATACCGTCAAGGGTTCCGACTACATCGGTGACCAGGACGCTATCGAATACATGTGTCAGGAAGGCCCGGCCGCCGTTTTCGAACTGGACCACATGGGTCTGCCGTTCTCGCGTACCGAAACCGGCCGTATCTACCAGCGTCCGTTCGGTGGCCAGTCCAAGGACTACGGTAAAGGCGGCCAGGCTGCGCGTACTTGCGCTGCGTCCGACCGTACCGGTCACGCCCTGCTGCACACCCTTTATCAGGGCAACCTGAAAGCCGGTACCACGTTCCTGAACGAGTACTACGCCGTTGACCTGGTGAAGAACGGTCAAGGCGACTTCGTCGGCGTGATCGCCATCTGCATCGAAACCGGCGAAACCACCTACATCCGCGCCAAGGCTACCGTTCTGGCCACCGGCGGTGCAGGTCGTATCTACGCTTCGACCACCAACGCCCTGATCAACACCGGTGACGGCGTTGGCATGGCCCTGCGTGCTGGCGTACCGGTACAAGACATCGAAATGTGGCAGTTCCACCCGACCGGCATCGCCGGCGCCGGTGTACTGGTAACCGAAGGTTGCCGTGGTGAAGGTGGATACCTGATCAACAAGCACGGCGAGCGTTTCATGGAGCGTTATGCTCCGAACGCCAAAGACCTT
This sequence comes from Pseudomonas sp. YuFO8, assembly GCF_035065025.1. NCBI lineage: Bacteria > Pseudomonadati > Pseudomonadota > Gammaproteobacteria > Pseudomonadales > Pseudomonadaceae > Pseudomonas > Pseudomonas sp. YuFO8. The sequence continues at coordinate 13,271 of NZ_JAXDEQ010000042.1, forward strand.
GCTGGTCGTGACGTTGTTGCCCGTTCGATGGTTAAAGAGATCATCGCCGGTAACGGCTGTGGCCCGAACGGTGACCACGTAATGCTGAAACTCGACCACTTGGGCGAGGAAGTGTTGCACAGCCGTCTGCCAGGCATCTGCGAACTGTCCAAGACTTTCGCTCACGTTGACCCGGTGGTTGCTCCAGTTCCGGTTGTTCCGACCTGCCACTATATGATGGGCGGCGTTGCCACCAACATTCATGGCCAGGCGATCACCCAGGACGCCGACGGCGTAGACACCATCATCCCGGGCCTGTTCGCTGTAGGCGAAGTGGCTTGCGTATCGGTTCACGGTGCCAACCGCTTGGGCGGCAACTCGCTGCTCGACCTGGTGGTCTTCGGCCGTGCTGCCGGCCTGCACCTGGAAAAGGCGCTGACCGACGGTATCGAATACGACGACGCCACCGACGCCGACATCAATGCGGCCCTGGCTCGTCTGTCCGCCCTGAACGAGCGTACCGATGGCGAAGACGTGGCAACCCTGCGTCGCGAGCTGCAGAACTGCATGCAGAACTACTTCGGTGTATTCCGTACCGGCGAATACATGCAGAAGGGTATTGCCCAGCTGGCCGATCTGCGCAAGCGCATCGCCAACGTGAAGATCAACGACAAGTCGCAGGCGTTCAACACTGCGCGTATCGAAGCTCTGGAACTGCAGAACCTGCTGGAAGTGGCCGAAGCTACCGCCATCGCTGCCGAAGTGCGTAAAGAGTCCCGCGGCGCTCACGCCCGTGAAGACTTCGAAGACCGTGACGACGAAAACTGGCTGTGCCACACCCTGTACTTCCCGGGTGAGAAGCGCGTTGCCAAGCGTGCCGTGAACTTCTCGCCGAAGACGGTTCCGACTTTTGAACCTAAGATTCGGACTTATTAAGGGTGGCCGCCATGTTGCAAGTCAGTGTTTATCGTTACAACCCTGATCAGGACGCTGCGCCGTTCATGCAGGAATTCCAGGTTGATACCGGTGGTAAAGACCTGATGGTGCTGGACGTGCTGGCCCTGATCAAAGAGCAGGACGAAGGTTTCTCCTATCGTCGCTCTTGCCGTGAAGGCGTTTGCGGTTCCGACGGCATGAACATCAACGGCAAGAACGGCCTGGCGTGCGTCACGCCGCTGTCTGCCGTTGTAAAAGGTAACAAGTTGATCGTTCGTCCTCTGCCAGGTTTGCCGGTAATCCGTGACCTGGTCGTCGATATGAGCATCTTCTACAAGCAATACGAGAAGGTTAAGCCTTACCTGCAGAACGACACGCCGGCTCCGGCCATCGAGCGTCTGCAGTCCCCTGAAGAGCGTGAAAAGCTCGACGGTCTGTACGAGTGCATCCTGTGCGCCTGCTGCTCGACCTCGTGCCCGTCCTTCTGGTGGAACCCGGACAAGTTCCTGGGTCCAGCTGCCCTGCTGCAAGCGTACCGCTTCCTGGCAGACAGCCGTGACACCAAGACGTCCGAGCGTCTGGCTTCGCTGGATGACCCGTTCAGCGTATTCCGCTGCCGCGGGATCATGAACTGCGTCAACGTATGTCCGAAAGGCCTGAACCCGACTAAGGCCATCGGTCACATCCGTAACATGTTGCTCTCGAGCGGCGTGTGATTCAGCTGTAGTACCCGCTAGACCGTTGTACCCGTGGATGCTGCGGCGCAGGCTTCAACCGGCGCCGTAGTTTTAACCTGAGCAGCAGCCTATAAGGCTGCGGCTCTTATTTTGAAGAAATGAGACAAGCAGGGGCATCCGGGCTGGTACCCGGACTATCAGTGTGATCCTAGTGGCTTGTTTTGGTCGCTGCATTCGGACTTCTGCAAGTTTGCTCGGTGTCGACACCGGTGGTGTTCCCCTAACCGAGGGTGACCAAGCATGCAAGAAAGCGTGATGCAGCGCATGTGGAACAGCGCCTACCTATCCGGTAGTAACGCTGCCTATGTGGAAGAGCTCTACGAGCTCTACCTGCACGACCCTAACGCTGTGCCAGAAGAGTGGCGCACCTACTTCCAGAAGTTGCCTGCTGACGGCAACTCTGCCACCGATGTTTCGCACTCCACAATTCGCGATCATTTCGTCTTGCTGGCAAAGAACCAGCGCCGCGCCCAACCGGTTTCCGCCGGCAGCGTGAGCAGTGAGCACGAGAAGAAGCAAGTTGAAGTGCTGCGATTGATCCAGGCCTACCGTATGCGTGGCCACCAGGCAGCCCAGCTTGACCCGCTGGGGCTGTGGCAGCGTCCTGCACCTGCAGACCTGTCGATCAATCATTACGGCTTGACCAATGCCGATCTTGATACGACCTTCCGTGCCGGCGACCTGTTCATCGGCAAAGAGGAAGCGAGCCTACGCGAAATTCACGAAGCGTTGCAGCAGACATATTGCCGCACCATCGGCGCTGAGTTCACGCACATCACCGATTCCGAGCAGCGCCAGTGGTTCCAGCAGCGTCTGGAAAGCGTGCGTGGCCGTCCGACGTACTCCGCCGACATCAAGAGCCACCTGCTCGAGCGCGTGACCGCCGGTGAAGGCCTGGAAAAATACCTGGGCACCAAATACCCGGGTACCAAGCGTTTCGGCCTGGAAGGCGGCGAGAGCCTGATTCCGATGCTCGACGAGCTGATCCAGCGTTCCGGTTCCTACGGCACCAAGGAAATCGTCATCGGCATGGCCCACCGTGGCCGTCTGAACGTGCTGGTCAACACCTTCGGCAAGAACCCGCGCGAGCTGTTCGACGAGTTCGAAGGCAAGAAGAAGGTCGAGCTGGGTTCCGGTGACGTTAAATACCACCAGGGCTTCTCGTCCAACGTAATGACCACCGGCGGTGAAGTTCACCTGGCCATGGCGTTCAACCCGTCCCACCTGGAAATCGTTTCCCCGGTGGTCGAGGGTTCGGTTCGCGCCCGTCAGGATCGTCGTAACGACGTGACCGGTGAGAAGGTCCTGCCGATCTCCATCCACGGTGACGCGGCATTCGCCGGTCAAGGCGTGGTGATGGAAACCTTCCAGATGTCGCAGACCCGCGGTTTCAAGACCGGCGGTACCGTGCACATCGTGATCAACAACCAGGTTGGTTTCACCATCAGCAACCCGCTGGACTCGCGTTCCACCGAGTACGCCACCGACGTTGCGAAAATGATCCAGGCGCCGATCCTCCATGTGAATGGCGATGATCCGGAAGCCGTGTTGTTCGTGACCCAGCTGGCCATCGACTACCGCATGCAGTTCAAGCGTGACGTGGTGATCGACCTGGTCTGCTACCGTCGTCGCGGCCACAACGAGGCCGACGAGCCAAGCGGCACCCAGCCGATCATGTACCAGCAGATCACCAAGCAGCGCACCACCCGTGAGCTGTATGCCGATCGCCTGACCCAGGCCGGTGTACTCGACGCGGAGCGTGTTCAGGCCAAGGTCGACGAATACCGCAACGCGCTGGACAACGGTCTGCACGTAGTGAAAAGCCTGGTCAAAGAGCCGAACAAAGAGCTGTTCGTGGACTGGCGTCCGTATCTGGGCCACGCCTGGACCGCGCGTCACGACACTCGCTTCGACCTCAAGACCTTGCAGGAACTGTCCGCCAAGCTGCTGGAAATCCCGGAAGGCTTCGTGGTTCAGCGCCAGGTTGCGAAGATCTACGAAGACCGTCAGAAGATGCAAGCCGGCGGCCTGCCGATCAACTGGGGTTACGCCGAAACCATGGCGTACGCGACCCTGGCGTTCGAAGGTCACCCGATTCGCATGACTGGCCAGGACATCGGCCGCGGTACGTTCTCGCACCGTCATGCCGTGTTGCACAACCAGAAGGACGCGGGCACCTACGTCCCGCTGCAGAACCTGTACGACGGTCAGCCACGTTTCGACCTGTACGACTCGTTCCTGTCCGAAGAAGCGGTGCTGGCGTTCGAGTACGGTTACTCGACCACCACGCCAAATGCCCTGGTCATCTGGGAAGCCCAGTTCGGCGACTTCGCCAACGGCGCCCAGGTCGTTATCGACCAGTTCATCACCAGTGGCGAGCACAAGTGGGGCCGTCTGTGCGGTCTGACCATGCTGCTGCCGCACGGTTATGAAGGTCAGGGGCCGGAGCACTCCTCGGCTCGTCTGGAGCGTTACCTGCAGCTGTGCGCCGAGCACAACATCCAGGTGTGCATGCCGACGACGCCGGCACAGATCTACCACTTGCTGCGCCGTCAGGTGATTCGCCCGCTGCGCAAACCACTGGTAGTCCTGACTCCGAAGTCGCTGTTGCGCCACAAGCTGGCCATCTCGACCCTGGAAGATCTGGCCGAAGGTTCCTTCCAGACCGTTATCCCGGAAATCGATGCCCAAGACCCGAAAAAGGTCGAGCGCGTTGTCCTGTGTAGCGGCAAGGTCTACTACGACCTGCTGGAAAAACGTCGTGCCGAAGGCCGTGACGATATCGCCATCGTGCGTATCGAGCAGCTGTACCCATTCCCTGAGGACGACTTGAAAGAAGTCCTGGCTCCTTACACCAACGTCAAAGCTGCCGTCTGGTGCCAGGAAGAGCCGATGAACCAGGGGGCGTGGTACTGCAGCCAACACCACATGCGTCGTAGCATCAGCAACCTCAACAAGTCTCTCGTACTCGAGTACGCGGGCCGTGAGGCTTCTGCTGCACCGGCATGCGGTTACGCATCGATGCACGCTGAGCAGCAGGAAAAACTGCTGCAAGACGCCTTTACTGTTTAACGCCTTCGCGCACCTGAAACCGAATTTAAGGACCCACAGATAATGGCTATCGAAATCAAAGCCCCCACTTTCCCGGAATCGGTTGCCGATGGCACCGTTGCCACCTGGCACAAACAACCGGGCGACGCGGTCAAGCGCGACGAACTGATCGTCGACATCGAAACCGATAAAGTCGTACTGGAAGTGTTGGCGACTGCTGACGGCGTGCTGGGCGCTATCGTCAAGAACGAAGGCGACACCGTTCTGTCCGACGAAGTCCTGGGCTCCATCGAAGCGGGCGGCGCTGCTGCCGCTCCAGCCGCTGCTGCTCCGGCTGCCGCTGCTCAGGCCGCTGCTCCGGCTGCCGAAGGCGAAGACGATCCTGTTGCTGCACCGGCTGCGCGCAAGCTGGCTGAAGAAAACGGCATCAACATCGCTTCCGTTGCCGGCACCGGCAAAGGCGGTCGCGTGACCAAGGAAGACGTGGTTGCAGCCGTTGCTGCCAAGAAAGCCGCTCCGGCTGCCGCGCCTGCCAAGGCTGCCGCACCTGCCGCCGCTGCTCCTGTGTTCGCTGCAGGCGATCGCATCGAGAAGCGCGTTCCGATGACCCGCGTTCGCGCTACCGTGGCCAAGCGCCTGGTAGAAGCTCAATCGAACATGGCGATGCTGACCACTTTCAACGAAGTCGACATGACCGAAGTCATGGCCCTGCGTTCGAAGTACAAGGATCTGTTCGAGAAGTCCCACAACGGCGTACGCCTGGGCTTCATGTCGTTCTTCGTGAAAGCAGCTACCGAAGCACTGAAGCGCTTCCCGGCTGTCAACGCGTCGATCGACGGCGGCGACATCGTTTACCACGGCTACGCTGACGTCGGCGTTGCAGTTTCCAGCGATCGCGGCCTGGTTGTACCGGTTCTGCGTAACGCCGAACTGATGAGCCTGGCTGAAATCGAAGGCGGCATCGCCACTTTCGGCAAGAAAGCCCGCGACGGCAAACTGTCGATGGACGAAATGACCGGTGGTACCTTCACCATCACCAACGGCGGTACCTTCGGTTCGATGATGTCGACCCCGATCGTCAACCCGCCACAAGCCGCCATCCTGGGCATGCACAACATCATCCAGCGTCCTATGGCCATCAACGGCCAGGTCGTGATTCGTCCGATGATGTACCTGGCACTGTCCTACGATCACCGTCTGATCGATGGCAAAGAAGCTGTGACTTTCCTGGTGACCATCAAGAACCTGCTGGAAGATCCGGCTCGTCTGTTGCTGGATATCTGATAGAAGCGGCCATGAGCTGCAAGCCCGAGCTGGCGGAAAACCCGCAGCTTGGCTTGCAGCTTGCGGCTTGAAGCTTTTCGCTAAAGAGGATTTTTTGAATGTCGCAGAAATTTGACGTAGTAGTGATCGGCGCGGGCCCTGGCGGCTACGTGGCTGCCATCAAGGCCGCCCAACTGGGTCTTTCGACCGCCTGCATCGAGAAGTACACCGACAAGGAAGGCAAACTGGCTCTGGGCGGTACTTGCCTGAACGTCGGCTGCATTCCCTCCAAGGCGCTGCTGGACAGCTCCTGGAAATACAAGGAAGCCAAAGAAGGCTTCGCGATCCACGGTATCAATCACGCTGGCGTGACCATGGACGTGGGTGCAATGGTTGGCCGTAAAGCCACCATCGTCAAAGGCCTGACCTCTGGCGTTGCGACCCTGTTCAAAGCCAACGGTGTGACCTCCATCGAGGGTCACGGCAAGCTGCTGGCCGGCAAGAAAGTCGAAGTCACCAAGCCGGACGGCTCGGTAGAAATCATCGAAGCCGAAAACGTGATCCTGGCTCCAGGTTCGCGTCCGATCGACATTCCACCGGCTCCGGTCGACCAGAATGTGATCGTCGATTCGACGGGCGCCCTGGAATTCCAATCCGTACCTAAGCGTCTGGGCGTGATCGGCGCTGGCGTGATCGGTCTGGAACTGGGTTCGGTTTGGTCGCGTCTGGGTGCAGAAGTGACTGTCCTGGAAGCCCTGGACACCTTCCTGATGGCCGCTGACGCCGCTGTTTCCAAGGAAGCGCTGAAAACCCTGACGAAGCAGGGCCTGGACATCAAGCTGGGCGCTCGCGTGACCGGCTCCAAAGTGAACGGCGACGAAGTCGTTGTGAACTACACCGATGCCAAGGGCGAACAGACCATCACGTTCGACAAGCTGATCGTAGCCGTTGGTCGCCGTCCAGTGACCACTGATCTGTTGGCTACCGACTGCGGCGTGACCCTGGACGAGCGCGGTTTCGTGCACGTCGACGATCACTGCGCTACCACTGTACCGGGCGTCTACGCCATTGGTGACGTGGTTCGCGGCATGATGCTGGCGCACAAGGCGTCCGAAGAAGGCATCATGGTTGTCGAGCGCATCAAGGGCCACAAGGCCCAGATGAACTATGATTTGATCCCTTCGGTTATTTATACTCACCCGGAAATCGCGTGGGTAGGTAAAACCGAGCAGGCCTTGAAAGCTGAAGGCGTTGAAGTTAACGTCGGCACCTTCCCGTTTGCAGCCTCCGGCCGTGCCATGGCTGCCAACGACACCGGTGGTTTCGTCAAGGTCATCGCAGATGCCAAGACAGACCGCGTACTGGGCGTCCACGTGATTGGCCCAAGCGCTGCAGAACTGGTTCAGCAGGGCGCGATCGGTATGGAATTCGGCACCAGCGCTGAAGACCTGGGCATGATGGTTTTCTCCCATCCGACCCTGTCTGAAGCCTTGCACGAAGCTGCTCTGGCAGTGAATGGCGGCGCCATCCACATCGCCAACCGCAAGAAGCGTTAAGACAATAAGAAACCACGGCGGTTTGGCCCGTCGTGAGCCTTGCATGCAAGACTCACCGCGGAATATCCGCTGGACGCAGTCTTGCGTAGCTGCACCGGTTGTCCGGAAAGGCTACGCAAGCAGCAGTCACAGGTGGTGCGGCACTTGAACAAGTGCAGCACCGAATGCGCAGTACCTAACGAAGACGGTAATAAGCATGAATCTTCACGAGTATCAGGGTAAGCAGCTGTTCGCTGAGTACGGCCTGCCAGTTTCCACTGGTTACGCAGTAGACACCCCAGAAGCAGCAGCAGAAGCTTGCGACAAAATCGGCGGCAGCGAGTGGGTTGTCAAAGCCCAGGTCCACGCCGGTGGTCGCGGTAAAGCGGGCGGCGTCAAGCTGGTTCGCAGCAAAGAAGACGCCAAAGCCTTCGCACAGCAGTGGCTGGGCAAGCGTCTGGTGACTTACCAGACTGACGCCAATGGCCAGCCAGTCACCAAGATCCTGGTTGAATCGTGCACTGATATCGCTAAAGAGCTGTACCTGGGCGCTGTCGTTGACCGTTCGAGCCGTCGTATCGTGTTCATGGCTTCCACCGAAGGTGGCGTGGACATCGAGAAAATCGCTCACGACACTCCAGAAAAAATTCTGAAAGCCACTATCGATCCACTGGTTGGCGCTCAGCCATTCCAGGGTCGCGAGCTGGCATTCCAGCTGGGTCTGGAAGGCAAGCAGGTTGCTCAGTTCGCCAAGATCTTCGTAGGTCTGGCCAAGCTGTTCAAGGATCACGACCTGGCGCTGCTGGAAGTGAACCCGCTGGTGATCAAGGCTGACGGCGATCTGCACTGCCTGGACGCCAAGATCAACATCGACGCCAACGCCATGTACCGTCAGCCTAAGCTGAAGACTTTCCACGATCCGTCGCAAGACGATCCGCGCGAAGCGCACGCTGCCAAGTTCGAACTGAACTACGTAGCGCTGGAAGGCAACATCGGTTGCATGGTCAACGGTGCTGGCCTGGCCATGGGTACCATGGACATCGTCAACCTGCATGGCGGCAAGCCAGCCAACTTCCTCGACGTGGGCGGCGGCGCTACCAAAGAACGCGTTACCGAAGCTTTCAAGATCATTCTGTCCGACACCAACGTCGCTGCAGTACTGGTTAACATCTTCGGCGGCATCGTTCGTTGCGACATGATTGCCGAAGGCATCATCGGTGCAGTGAAAGAAGTCGGCGTGAAAATCCCGGTTGTTGTTCGCCTTGAAGGCAACAACGCTGAGCTGGGCGCTAAAGTACTGGCAGAAAGCGGTTTGAACATCATCGCTGCTACCAGCCTGACCGACGCTGCTCAACAAGTTGTCAAAGCTGCGGAGGGCAAATAATGAGCGTCCTGATCAATAAAGACACCAAAGTTATCTGCCAGGGTATTACCGGTTCGCAAGGTAGTTTCCACACCCAGCAAGCCATCGAATACGGCACCAAAATGGTTGGTGGCGTTACTCCTGGCAAAGGCGGCACCGAGCACCTGGGGCTGCCAGTGTTCAACACCGTTAAAGACGCAGTAGAAGCCACTGGCGCTACCGCTTCCGTGATCTACGTTCCGGCTCCTTTCTGCAAAGATTCGATCCTGGAAGCTGCCTTCGGCGGCATCAAGCTGATCGTTTGCATCACCGAAGGCATTCCTACCCTGGACATGCTGGACGCTAAAGTTAAGTGCGACGAGCTGGGCGTAGTCCTGATCGGCCCTAACTGCCCAGGCGTTATCACTCCGGGCGAGTGCAAGATCGGCATCATGCCAGGTCACATTCACTTGCCAGGCAAGGTCGGTATCGTTTCGCGTTCCGGCACCCTGACCTACGAAGCTGTGAAGCAGACTACTGACGCCGGTTTCGGTCAGTCGACTTGCGTCGGCATCGGTGGTGACCCGATCCCGGGTTCGAACTTCATCGACATCCTGAAGCTGTTCCAGGAAGACCCGAAGACCGAAGCGATCGTGATGATCGGTGAGATCGGCGGTTCGGCTGAAGAAGAAGCGGCTGCCTACATCAAGGCACACGTGACCAAGCCGGTTGTTTCCTACATCGCTGGTGTGACTGCTCCTCCGGGCAAGCGCATGGGCCATGCTGGCGCAATCATCTCTGGCGGCAAAGGCACTGCAGACGAGAAATTCGCTGCTCTGCAAGACGCAGGCGTTAAAACCGTGCGTTCGCTGGCAGACATCGGCAAGGCCCTGGCCGAGCTGACTGGTTGGGCTGTCAAGTAAGCCTCGCGCTTAGCTGACGCTTCACCAAACAAAGGCCACCTTCGGGTGGCCTTTGTCGTTTCCGGATTTGCGTAGAGGGTGCCGGCCTCTTCGCGAGCAAGCCCGCTCCCACAGTTGATCGCGTTCCAATGTGGGAGCGGGCTTGCTCGCGAAGACGGACTTACAGGCGACAACCATTTACATGCATAAATGCGACACGGAAATGTCGTGTATCGGATAGTCCGCCCTCTAACAGTGCGTTTACCGCCCAAATTCGTTAGGATACGCGCCATTTTTGCGTCCGCGGCCCACAAGGCTGCAACGCGCTAAAAGGGTTGGTCCCATACGGACCGACAGCATTTCCCTCACCCATAGGGAAATCCCTCTCTAAATTCCGATTCAGTAGTGTGGTATTTCCTTAATGAAAGTGTTGAAAGGCCAGGACATCCTGGCACTTGGTTTTATGACGTTTGCCCTGTTCGTCGGGGCTGGCAACATCATCTTCCCGCCTATCGTCGGTTTGCAGTCCGGGCCTCACGTCTGGATGGCGGCGCTGGGCTTTCTGATCACCGCGGTCGGCCTGCCCGTGGTCACCGTCGTCGCCCTGGCCAAGGTCGGCGGCGCCATGGATGCCCTGAGCAGCCCGATCGGCAAGATCGCCGGTGGCCTGCTCGCGGCGGCCTGCTACCTGGCTGTCGGCCCGCTGTTCGCCACCCCGCGTACCGCGACCGTGTCGTTCGAAGTCGGCCTGGCGCCCCTGACCGGCGAAAGCCCGCTGGCGCTGTTCCTCTACAGTTCCGTGTACTTCCTGGTGGTGTTCTTCATCTCGCTGTACCCGGGCCGTTTGCTCGATACCGTCGGGCGCTTCCTCGCGCCGCTGAAGATCATTGCCCTGGCCGCGCTCGGCATCGCCGCGTTCGCGTTGCCGGCGGGTGACATTGGCCATGCAACGCCGGAATACGTGGCGGCGCCGTTCTCCCAGGGCTTCATCAATGGTTACCTGACCATGGATACCCTCGGTGCACTGGTGTTCGGCATCGTCATCGTCAATGCCATCCGCTCGCGCGGCGTCGAGTCGCCGGCGTTGATCACGCGTTACGCGATCATTGCCGGCTTGATTGCCGGCGTGGGCCTAGCGCTGGTCTACATCAGCCTGTTCCGCCTGGGTTCGGGTAGCCATGAAGTCGCTGCTGGTGCCACCAATGGCGCGGCCGTGTTGCACGCCTACGTGCAGTACACCTTCGGCTCCCTGGGCAGCGGTTTCCTCGCCGTCCTGATCTCTCTGGCCTGCCTGGTCACGGCGGTCGGCCTGACCTGTGCCTGCGCCGAGTACTTCAGCCGGGTGCTGCCACTGTCCTACAAGACGCTGGTGATCATCCTCGCGGCGTTCTCCCTGCTGGTGTCCAACCTGGGCCTGACCAAGCTGATCGCGTTCTCGATCCCGGTACTGACCGCGATCTACCCACCGTGCATCGCCCTGGTGGCCCTGAGCTTCTGCAAGGACTTCTGGCATGAACAAGGCCGCATCGTCGGCCCGGTGATGCTGGTGTCGTTCATCTTCGGCCTGATCGATGCCCTCAAGGGCGCCGGCCTGGCGGACTGGATGCCGACGCAACTGTCGCACCTGCCGCTCAGCGAGCAAGGCCTGGCGTGGCTGGTGCCGTCGGTGATGACCCTGGTGGTAGCGGTGGTTTGCGACCGTCTGCTGGGCAAGCGCGAAGAAGCGCTGGCTTAAGCGTTGCCGGCCCGCCACGAGCGGGCTTGCAGGCAAAAACAGAAATGCCCCGTATCAATCGATACGGGGCATTTTTTTATGGGGAGATGCGGTGCCTTTTCTTCTGCGCTAACGTCGAAAGACTGCGCAATCCAATTGTAGGAGCGAGCTTGCTCGCGAAGGACGCGAATCATGGCGCGTGTTTTCTGGATAAACGCGTTGCTCTCAGGTTCTTCGCGAGCAAGCTCGCTCCTACAAGGGGTATCGGTGTACCAGCCACTCCATCACAAGGACCTGCATGTCGTTCATCCAAGCCAACCTGATCCACATCCTCGCGGCCATCTGGTTCGTCATCTGCTGGGGCGGTTACACCCGCTATGCGACCTGGAAGGGCCGTGACACGGCCTGCCTGGCCAGCGTGCTGCACCTGTATCGCGAAGACTGGATGCGCCGCATGCTCCTGCGTGACAACCGCATCGCCGATGCCAGCGTGATCGGCAACCTGGAGCGCAATGCGTCGTTCTTTGCCTCCAGCACCCTCATTATCCTGGCCGGTATTCTCACGGTCCTTGGGGCGTCGGAAAGGGCGGTGTCGTTGCTGGCGGATATCCCGATGGTGCAGCAGGCGTCCCAGGGGATGTCGGAGATCAAGTTGCTGTGTTTGGCGCTGGTGTTCGTTTATGCATTTTTTACCTTCAGCTGGTGCATGCGCCAGTACAACTTCGCCGCCATCCTGGTGGGCTCGGCCCCCATGGTCGGTGAGCGTCATGTGTCGGAGCAGGAGCGCAAAGCCTTTGCCAATCGGGCAGCCCGGGTTATTTCCATGGCCGCCAACCAGTTCAACTTCGGCCTGCGCTCTTACTATTTCGGCATGACCATGCTGGCCTGGTTCGTCAGCCCCTGGTTGTTCATGTTGATGAGTGCCGGCGTGGTGTTCGTGCTGTATCGCCGCGAGTTTCACTCCGACGTTCTCGATGTGATGGTCTATACCCCTACAGAGGCGCCATTGCCCGAGGTGAATAAAGAGGCCGCTTGATGAGTATTCCATTCTGGTGCGTGTTTATCAGTGCCGTACTGATTTACGTGGCGCGCATGCCCGTGACCACGGCCATGAAAGAGCAGGGCGGTTACAACAATCACCTGCCGCGCCAACAGCAGGCGCAACTCACGGGGTTGGGTGCGCGCGCGGTGGCGGCGCATCAGAACAGTTTCGAGGCCTTCATATTGTTTGCGGTGGGGGTGTTGATGGCTCACACCACACAAACGGCGGGTTGGCTGATCGACTCGCTGGCGATCATCTTTGTGGTTACACGAGTCCTTTACCTGCTGTGTTATTGGAAAGACCTGGCCTGGCAACGCAGCCTGGTCTGGCTGGTGGGTTTGATCTGTTCCTTGTTGCTGATGATTAGTCCGACTTTTCGAACGATTTTGCTCTAGCGAATAAATCGCAGGCAAAAGAAAACCCGCACTTGGCGGGTTTTCTTTACCACGCTAAAAACCGGATCAGTTTTTAGGCGCGGCTTCTTTTGCTGCGGCTTCGTTCGATTCAGCCTGAGCTTTGGCGGCTTCGGCATTTTCTTTTGCAGCGTCGTTCACTTTATCCTGAGCTTTGTTCATGTCTTGCTGTGCTTGCTCAGCATGTTCGGCGGCATCTTGAGCTTTGTCCTCGGATTTTTTATCGCAAGCAGCGAGACCGAGGGAAGCGGTCAACATCAAGGCAATAGCAAAAGTCTTACGCATGGGGTGTTTCTCCTTGTGGAAAAGATCTATCTGGCCTTAAGAGCCTTGGCGTCATGGTTAAGTTCCACAAATTATTTCAGATATATAAGTTTGTTCTAGCGCGGAACCTTTACCTGGCTCTCTACTTCACTGCCAACTAAACAAGAGTCTTTATCAACATGGCCGAAAACCCCGTTTTTGAGCGTGCGACACGGTTCCTGTCGGCGCTGCGACATTGTTCGGTGCTCGGGTTGCGGGTTCACAGCGCCGGCGCCGAAGGGCTGACCGTAGTGCTGCCATACAGCCCGCAGATCGTCGGCAACCCCCAGACCGGGGTAATTCACGGCGGCGCCCTGACCACCTTGATGGACACCGCCTGTGGCATGTCTACCCTCTGCGTACTGCCTGAGTTCGAAGTCTGCCCGACCCTCGACCTGCGCATCGACTACATGCACGCTGCCGAACCGCATAAGGATGTCTATGGCTTCGCCCAGTGCTATCGGGTGACCACCGACGTGATTTTCGCCCGCGGATTTGCCTATCAGGATGACCCGGAGCAGCCCATTGCTCATGTCGTGGGCACTTTCATGCGCATGGGCAAGGGCATCAAGGGGACCAAGGGTTTTGGCGGCGTGATTGCCGGAGGTGCGAAGTGAGCGAGTCGTTCAAGGAGCAACTGCAACAGGCCCATGAGCAGGGCGAGTACGCGCCGTTGTTGAGCCTGATTCCCTACGCCGGATTGATCGGTGTCGAATGCTCGCGGGTGGGGGACGAGCTGCTGTTTCGCCTGCCGGCCAACAAGGACAACATCGGCAACCCGTTGTTGCCGGCCATCCATGGCGGCGTGATCGCCGGTTTCATGGAGCTTTCCGCCGCGCTGCACCTGCTGGTGGCGACCGGTTCGCCGGGCGTGCCGAAGATCATCGACTTCTCCCTCGATTACCTGCGCGCCGGGCAGTTTCGCGATACCTGGGCCCGTTGCCAGGTGTGTCGCCAGGGGCGCCGGGTCGCCAACGTGGCGATTACCGCCTGGCAAAGCACCGAAGCGGAACCCATCGCCACGGCCCGGGCGCATTTCAAACTCGATGAGCCCTTGAAATCCTGAATGCTGCCCCCAACTCTGATGACAACCCGCCGCCGACCCTGAAGGTCGCGGCTTATGCCATCTGATTGGAGTTTGATGACCATGAGTGTGGAAACTCAAAAGGAAACCCTGGGCTTCCAGACCGAGGTGAAGCAACTGCTGCACCTCATGATCCATTCGCTGTATTCCAACAAGGAAATTTTCCTTCGCGAACTGATCTCGAACGCCTCTGACGCTGTAGACAAATTACGTTTCGAAGCCTTGGCCAAGCCAGAGCTGCTGGAAGGCGGCGCCGAACTGAAAATCCGCGTGAGCTTCGACAAGGACGCCAAGACCGTCACCCTCGAAGACAACGGCATCGGCATGAGCCGCGAAGACGCGATCACCCACCTGGGCACCATCGCCAAGTCGGGCACCGCCGATTTCATGAAACACCTGACCGGCGACCAGAAGAAAGATTCGCACCTGATCGGCCAGTTCGGTGTCGGTTTCTACTCCGCATTCATCGTCGCTGACAAAGTCGACGTGTACAGCCGTCGTGCCGGCAGCGCTGCCAGCGAAGGCGTGCACTGGTCGTCCAAAGGTGAGGGCGATTTCGAAGTCGCCACCATCGACAAGGCTGACCGTGGCACTCGCATCGTCCTGCACCTGAAGTCCGGTGAAGACGAGTTCGCCGATGGCTGGCGTCTGCGCAACATCATCAAGAAGTACTCCGACCACATCGCCTTGCCGATCGAGTTGCCGAAAGAAGTGGCAGCCGTGGAAGGCGAGGAGAAGCCTGCCGTTGAATGGGAAACCGTCAACCGCGCCAGCGCCCTGTGGACTCGCCCTCGCACTGAAGTGAAGGACGAGGAATACCAGGAGTTCTACAAGCACATCGCCCACGATTTCGAAAACCCGCTGAGCTGGAGCCACAACAAGGTTGAAGGCAAGCTGGAATACAGCTCGCTGCTGTACGTGCCGGCCCGTGCGCCATTCGACCTGTACCAGCGTGAAGCACCGAAAGGTCTGAAGCTGTACGTGCAGCGCGTGTTCGTCATGGATCAGGCCGAGTCTTTCCTGCCGCTGTACCTGCGCTTCATCAAAGGCGTGGTCGACTCCAACGACCTGTCGCTGAACGTGTCGCGGGAAATCCTGCAGAAAGACCCGATCATCGACTCCATGAAGTCGGCGCTGACCAAGCGCGTTCTGGATATGCTGGAAAAACTGGCGAAGAACGACCCAGAGCAATACAAAGGCTTCTGGAAAAACTTCGGCCAGGTCATGAAAGAAGGCCCGGCAGAAGACTTCGCCAACAAAGAGAAAATCGCCGGCCTGTTGCGTTTTGCATCGACCATCGGTGATGACGGCGAACAGGTAGTCGGCCTGGCCGAGTACCTGGCACGCACCAAGGAAGGTCAGGACAAGATCTACTACCTGACCGGCGAAACCTACGCACAGGTCAAGAACAGCCCGCACCTGGAAGTCTTCCGCAAGAAAGGCATCGAAGTGCTGCTGCTGACTGACCGTATCGACGAGTGGCTGATGAGCTACCTGAGCGATTTCGACGGCAAGAGCTTTGTCGACGTGGCGCGCGGTGACCTGGACCTGGGCAACCTGGACTCGGAAGAGGACAAGAAAGCCGCGGAAGAAGTCGCCAAGTCCAAGGAAGGTCTGGTCGAGCGTCTGAAGACCGCGCTGGGCGAATCCGTGGCTGAAGTACGGGTATCCCATCGCCTGACCGACTCCCCGGCGATCCTGGCCATCGGCGAGCAGGACCTGGGCCTGCAGATGCGTCAGATCCTCGAAGCCAGCGGGCAGAAGGTTCCGGATTCGAAGCCGATCTTCGAATTCAACCCGGCTCACCCACTGATCGAGAAGCTCGACAACGAGCAGAGCGACGAGCGCTTTGGCGATCTGTCGCACATCCTCTTCGATCAGGCGGCCCTGGCGGCCGGCGACAGCTTGAAAGACCCGGCGGCCTATGTGCGTCGTCTGAACAAGCTATTGGTTGAGCTGTCGGCTTAACTTCGTTGTAGAAAAACCCGCTTCGGCGGGTTTTTTCATTCTGGTGTAAAAAAATCAGGAGTCAGAAATGAGCCAAATCACTGTACGTTCTGTTGCCTATCAGATTGATGGCCAATCCTACGAAAGCCGGCTGGCGTTCGACGCTGACCACAAAGGTCCGCGTCCGGGCCTGTTGATGGCGCCGAACTGGATGGGCGTCGGTGCCGGTGCCGAGGAGATCGCCAAGTTGGTCGCGGTCAAGGGCTACGTGGTGCTGATCGCGGATCTCTATGGTCAATCGGTTCGTCCGCAGAACAACGATGAGGCAGGCGCGGCAATGATGCCGCTGAAGAATGACCGGCCGTTGCTGCGCAAGCGCATGCAGGTGGCGTTCGAACAGTTGCAAAGCCAGGGTGAGGCCGCTGTCGATACGTCGAAACTGGCCACGTTCGGTTTCTGTTTCGGTGGTTGCTGCGCGCTGGAGTTTGCGCGTACGGGTGCGCCCGTGAAGGCGGCGGTGTCGTTCCACGGTACGCTGGATACTCCGGACGTCAATGATGCGAAAAACATCAAGGGCTCGGTATTGGTGCTGCACGGTGCTTCCGATCCGTTGGTGCCTAAGGAGCAACTGCCGGCTTTCGAGGATGAAATGAATGCCGCGGGCGTGGATTGGCAGCTGCTGAGCTACGGCGGCGCGTTCCACTCGTTTACCGATCCCCATGCGAACGTACCGGGCATGATGATGTACGACGCCAAGGTCGCCGCTCGTGCCTTCACTTCGATGCACAATCTGCTGGATGAAGTGTTCAAGGGCTGATTGCGATAGTGCCGGCCTCTTCGCGAGCAAGCCCGCTCCCACATTGGAATGCGGTCAACCGTGGGAGCGGGCTTGCTCGCGAAGGCGATGTGAAATTCACAAAAAGTCTTAAGGAAGTTCGATCCGCTCAACTTCCCCCGGCACCGTCGGCCAATCTCCGGCCGCCCAACGCCGGCGCGCTTCATCGATGGCTGCCGGGTCGCTCGCCACGAAATTCCAGTTGATCCGCCGCGGCCCATCCAGCGGCGCACCCCCGAACACCACCGCATGACTGTCGCTCTCGGCGAACAACGTCATCTCTTCCCCAGCCGGCAACACCACCAGCGAATGCGGCTCTACCGTCTCGCCATCCAGCTGCACGTCACCGCTCAAGACATACAGCGCGCGCTCTTCATGCTCGGTAGGAATCAGCAGGGTTGTCGCCGTTTGCAGGTTCAATTCGGCATACAGCGTCGGAGAAAGCACCGGAACCGGCGATTCGAGGCAAAAGCCCGAGCCGGCGATCATGCGGATCTTCACCCCGAGGTTTTCGCTGACCGGCAGCGTGGCAGCGGGGTGGTGGCTGTAGTGTCCGGGGCCCTGTTCCTTGTCTTTGGGAGAAGCCAGCCAGATCTGCAAACCGTGCATCGTAAAGCCGCTGTCTTTTAGCGCGTCGGGCGTGCGCTCGACATGAGCGATGGCGCTGCCGGCGGTCATCCAGCTGACATCCCCGGCATTGACCACCTGGTCCGAACCGAGGCTGTCCTTGTGTTGCAGCTGGCCTTCAAACAGGTAGGTGAGTGTGGAGAGACCGATATGTGGATGCTGGCGGATGTTCATGCCCGTGCCCGCGGCATAACGGGTTTCGAGCATGTGGTCGAAAAACACGAAGGGCCCGACATTGCGGCATTTGGCAGACGGTAACGGGCGAAGAATCGGCTGGCCTTCGACATCTTCGGCGCGGGGGCGGATCACGAGCGGAGTGTTCATGGTGCGTTCCAGGCTGAGCGGGTAATGCGTCGAGCATAACCCGCTTGCGCAGCCCTTGCCGCTATTGGCTGAACGCGCCTTCGGCCAGATGGGTTTCGATGCTGACTTCACTGCTGGTCATCAGCTTGTGCACCGGGCAACGATCGGCCACCCGGTGCAGCTCATCGCGCTGGGCGTCGGTGAGCACGCCCTTGAGGGTCAGTTTCACATGCAGGGCATATTTGCCTTTCTGCTCTTCACTGTTGTCGCGTTTGACCTCCACACCAACACCGGTCAGCGGAATGTCCTTTTTCTTCGCGTACATCTTCAAGGTCAAGGCTTTGCAGGCGCCCAGCGCTGCGTCGAAATAATCATGAGGCTCTGGCGCGCTGCCTTCGCCACCGGCGGAGACGGGAGCGTCGGCAAACAACTCGTGGTCATCGATCTGGACAGTATGGCGAAGACCTTCGGCGGAAACGGTGTTGACGGTAACAGTCATGGGAAACCTCGCAGGCAGCAGGGAAAGTCATTCGATCAAAAAAGACCTTGAAGGTATAGAGCATTGCGCCAGTTGTGCGTTCCTTTAAAAGATCGCAGCCTTCGGCAGCTCCTACAAGAGACCGAATTCCCGTGTAGGAGCTGCCGAAGGCTGCGATCTTTTGATCTTAAAAAAAGCCCCGCAAGTGCGGGGCTCCTTCAAACATATGAGTATCAGCTGCCTTTAACCGGCTTGCCGTTCACGGTGCCGTCCAGGAGCATGATGTTGTACTCCTTGCCGTCGGTCTCGACCTGTTGCAGGCGAACCAGGAGGTAATCCCAATCCTTGGCGAACCACAGCACGGTGATGCGCTTGCTTTGTGTCGGATCGCGGACGCGCTCGACCTTGATCGCATCGATCTGGCCAGCCTTGGTTTCGACTTTTTCCGAACCCAGCACGCGGAAGTCATAGGTATCGACTTCGCCATCATCGACAACCTGATAGCTCATGCTTTTCTTGCCGGCGGCCACGTCATGCTGCAGCGCCAGCTGGTAGGTGGATTTGTCGAGCATGCCGCGGTTGAGGGCAATATTGACCGCGTCGCCACGATCGGTGCCGGTGACCTTCTTGGCGGTCCAGTCGAAGTCCAGGTCAGCCTTCTTGGCTTTGCCCAGGCCACCGCGTTCGAAGTGGTAGGACTGTGGCAGCAAGGTGTCCTTGTCGACAGTCAGGGTGCTTTCTTCGGACAGGCTGGCGATCATCATCGACGCCTTGAAGTTGAGCTTCCAGACGCCGTTGGCTTCCTTGGTCAGGCTGCGTTCAGCCGTGCCGCTCATGGGCAACTGCTTCCAGTCGGCGGTGTAGCTGGCGGAGAAAGGTTGAAGGTCTGCAGCCTGTGCGAAGGGCAAGGCGAGCAGAGCGCAAGCGAAGAGCAGGGCGCGACGCATAAAATCTCCTAGGTTCGAATCAAGTGGCCGCTGGGCGCAAGCAACTGTCCATCCAGTAAAGCACCTTGTTCGCCGAGGGATAACCGGCCTTCGGCAAACCAGCGTACGGCCATGGGGTAGATCAGGTGTTCCTGTACATGGACCCGCTGCGCCAGACTCTGCGGCGAGTCATGCAACTCTACCGGTATTACTGCTTGTACGACCAGTGGTCCGCCATCGAGTTCCTCGGTGACGAAGTGCACGGAGCAGCCGTGTTCAGCGTCGCCGGCCTCCAGCGCGCGCTGATGAGTGTGTAACCCTTTGTATTTGGGTAGCAGCGAGGGATGGATATTGAGCAGGCGGCCCGCGTAGTGGCGCACGAAGTCAGCGCTTAGAATGCGCATGAACCCGGCCAGGACCACGAGTTTGGGCTTGAAGGTGTCGATCAGTTCGATCAGCGCGGCGTCGAAGGCCTCGCGGCCCTCGAAAGCCTTGTGATCCAGGGTGCGGGTGTCGATACCCGCGTCCCTGGCGCGTTGCAGGCCATAGGCATCGGCGCGGTTGGAAATCACCGCAGCGACGCGGACCGGGCTGTCGCCGGTCCGCGTGCTGTCGATCAAGGCCTGCAAGTTACTGCCGGTGCCGGATAGCAGCACCACAACATCACAGGTGGCTGACATTAATGAGCCTTGAGGTTCTTCAGTTCAACCTGGGCAGCGCCTTCGGCAGCGGTGGCGATCTGACCGATGACCCAAGGCTGCTCGCCAGCCTCACGCAGCACATTCAGTGCGGTTTCCACGTGCTCTTGAGCCACGCAGATAACCATGCCCACGCCGCAGTTCAGCACGCGGTGCATTTCGTTTTCGTCGACGTTGCCTTTTTCCTGCAGCCAGTCGAACACCGCCGGGCGGGTCCAGCTTGCTACGTCAACCACCGCTTGTGCGCCTTTTGGCAGAACGCGCGGGATGTTGTCCAGCAGGCCGCCACCGGTGATGTGGGCCATGGCTTTGACGGCGCCGGTTTCCTTGATCAGCTTGAGCAGCGGCTTCACGTAGATACGGGTCGGGGCCATCAGCAGGTCGGTCAGCGGCTTGCCGTCGAGCTGGATATTCTCGATGTCGGCAGCGGACACTTCGATGATCTTGCGGATCAGCGAGTAGCCGTTGGAGTGCGGACCCGAAGAAGGCAGGGCGAGCAGGGCATCGCCGGCAGCGACTTTGGAACCGTCGATGATTTCGGATTTTTCCACGACGCCGACGCAGAAGCCGGCCAGGTCGTAGTCTTCGCCTTCGTACATGCCTGGCATTTCAGCGGTTTCGCCGCCCACCAGGGAGCAACCGGACAGTTCGCAGCCAGCACCGATGCCGGTCACGACCTGGGTCGCGGTTTCTACGTTGAGTTTGCCGGTGGCGTAGTAGTCGAGGAAGAACAGCGGCTCGGCGCCGCACACCACCAGGTCGTTGACGCACATGGCAACCAGGTCGATGCCGATGCTGTCGTGCTTGTTCAGGTTCAATGCCAGGCGCAGCTTGGTGCCGACGCCGTCGGTACCGGAAACCAGCACGGGCTGCTTGTAGCCGGCCGGGATTTCGCAGAGGGCGCCAAAACCGCCCAGGCCGCCCATGACTTCCGGGCGCGCAGTGCGCTTGGCGACGCTCTTGATGCGTTCGACCAATGCTTCACCGGCGTCGATGTCTACACCGGCGTCCTTGTAGCTCAGGGAGGGTTGCTTGCTCATGATCCAGGCCTTTAGGGGGGATTTCTGGGTAACGACCGAGTCCAGCGGGACCGCCGACATCGACGAAGGTGATTGCCTCACGCGATATTCGAGGGTGCCCGGCTGTTGCCGGTCTGCGAAGGCGCGCGATTTTATCAGGCTTGACGGTCAGCGGCCATCCTCAGGCCGACGGCAGGGGGCATATCGGCCGAAAAAAAACCGCCATCGCCCCCTGTGGCTGACATCCTGCTCGCCTGCACAAGTTGTCGTCATTAACCGTCTATCGTTATCACAGTGCGAAAACTTACCCAGGGCGTGTGAATGTTTTGCGTCGGGCGAGGGTCACAGCCTTGTTCGTTCGTCTTCATGCGGTCTGTTCCAGCCGCTTTTGTCCTCAGGAATCTTCCATGGGTTTTTGTAAATTCTTGTTTGTGGGCTGCTTGTCAGTGGTCAGCCTTGTCAGCCAGGCTGAAACCGTCAAAGGCCTTTATCAGGTGCGCGAACCGGTCAACGGCCAGTCGGCGCAAGAGCGTGACGAAGCGACACAACGGGCGCTCGATACGCTGGTCTTGCGCCTCACTGGCGATCCCAAGGCACCCCAGAATCCCGGGCTGGCGGCGGTTCGCAAAGACCCGCAGCAAATCATCAGCCAGTACGGCTTCGAGGCCGGCCCGCCGGAAGTGTTGAAAGTCGATTTCGACCCGGGTACCACTGAGCAGGCCTTGCGCCGGGCCGGGCTGGCGATGTGGGGCGCCAATCGGCCGTCGATCCTGGGCTGGTGGTTGAACGACTACACCGAGGGCGCGAGCCTGGTGGGTGATGGCCAGGCCGGTGCGACGCCACTGCGCCGCGCTGCGCAGCACCGTGGTCTGCCCCTGCGTCTACCGCTGGCGGACCTCAACGAACAGATCGTCGCCACCGCGCCGAATCTGGAAAGTACTGATCCGTCGGCCCTGCGCAACGCATCGCAGCGTTACAATGCCGACGCCTTGCTGGCGGTGCATGCCCGGGAAGAGGGCGGCCAATGGCAAGCCAAGTGGCAATTGTGGCTGGGCGATCAGAAAGAGGCGGGCAGTGCCCAGGGCGCCGATCAGGCCGCTTTGGCCGACGCGGTGATGCTGGCGGTGAACCAGCGACTGGCGCCGCGATTTGTCGCCAAGCCGGGGTCTTCTGCCGCGCAGTTGCTCGAAGTCCAGGGCATGAACCTGGAGCGTTATGCGAGCCTTGGGCGTTTACTCGAGCCTTTCGGGGGGCGTCCGCAAAGTGTCGACGGCGACCGGATTCTTTACCGGGTCAATGGCAGTACCGATCAATTGCGCGCGCAGTTGTCGCTGGCAAAATTGCAGGAGGTCACGGCAGATCAGGCGCCGGCACCGGTGCCAGCGGTTCCGGTCCAGCCTGTAGCCGGTGGTTCGGCCCCTGCGGTCGCGCCTGCGCCGGCACCGACGCCGCAATTGCGTTTCCGCTGGTAGGATTTTCTTTCTTTATATAGCAGCAATGGAGTGGTACATGGCCGATACGCGGCGTTGGTTCTGGTTGGGTGGAGTGCTCTTGCTCTGCGCGTTTATCTGGCTGTTGCACCCGATCCTCACGCCGTTCCTGGTGGCGTTGTTGTTGGCCTATCTGTTTGACCCCCTGGTGGATCGGCTGGAAAAGGCCGGCCTGTCACGCACCTGGGGCGTGATCGCGGTATTTGCCCTGTTCACCCTGATCTTCACCACGCTGTTGCTGGTGTTGGTGCCGATGCTCGCCAAGCAGCTGTTTCGCTTGTATGAGCTGGCGCCGCAGATGCTCGATTGGCTGCAGCACACGGCATTGCCATGGACGCAGTCGAAGTTTGGCTTGTCGGAAGGCTTCTGGAGGTTCGACAAGCTCAAGGCGGCGATCAGCGAGCACATGGGGCAGACCACCGACATCGTTGGTGTGGTCCTGACCCAGGCGACGGCGTCGGGCCTGGCGTTGATAGCCTTGCTGGCGAACCTGGTGCTGATTCCGGTGGTGAGTTTCTACCTGCTGCGGGACTGGGATTTGATGGTGGCGAAGATCCGCAGCCTGCTGCCGCGGGACCGCGAAGAGCAGGCGGTGTCACTGGCCGAAGAGTGCCATGAGGTACTCGGCGCCTTCATACGCGGGCAATTGCTGGTAATGGTCGCCTTGGGCGTGATCTACGCCGCGGGCCTGATGTTGGTGGGCCTGGAGTTGGGCCTGTTGATCGGGATGATTGCCGGGCTGGCGGCCATCGTGCCGTACATGGGCTTCATCATTGGTATTGGCGCAGCGCTGATTGCCGGTCTGTTCCAGTTTGGTGGCGATTTGTATCCCATGATGGGCATTGTCGCAGTGTTCATGGTCGGTCAAGCGCTGGAGGGCATGGTGCTGACGCCATTGCTGGTGGGGGACCGCATCGGTCTGCATCCGGTGGCGGTGATCTTCGCGATTCTGGCCGGGGGCGAGCTGTTCGGGTTTACCGGCGTTTTGCTGGCACTGCCGGTGGCGGCGGTGATCATGGTGCTGCTGCGCCATGTGCATGATTTGTATAAGGATTCTGGTATGTACAGTGGTGTTGACGAACCCGAGCTATAGACGGGGTCACGGGCAGCCCGGATAGACCCCGGCGGGCTGCCCACAGCGCCAAAGAATCTGTCATAAAACCGGTGCGCTAACGCAAACCTTTGATTTTGCTTGTGGTCTGTCGCATTGTGCGGTCGGCCTCACGGGTATAAACTTCGCAAACTTTACACAGAGGCCACTAACGGTTCCTTTGGAACTGTTCAGTCAGCATGAAACCGATTCAGCTGCCCCTAGGTGTGCGTCTGCGTGACGACGCCACCTTCATCAACTACTACCCAGGCGCCAATGCCGCTGCACTCGGCTATGTCGAACGTCTGTGCGAAGCCGACGCCGGCTGGACCGAAAGCCTGATTTACCTTTGGGGCAAGCACGGGGTAGGGCGCACGCATCTGTTGCAGGCCGCGTGCCTGCGTTTCGAACAGATGGGCGAACCGGCGGTTTACCTGCCGCTGGCCGAGTTGATGGATCGCGGCATCGAAATCCTCGACAACCTCGAGCAATACGAGCTGGTCTGCCTGGACGACCTGCAGGCGGTGGCCGGCAAGGCTGACTGGGAAGAGGCGTTGTTTCACCTGTTCAATCGACTGCGCGACAGTGGTCGGCGCCTGCTGATTGCCGCATCGACTTCGCCCCGCGAGCTGCCGGTAAAGCTGGCTGACCTCAAGTCGCGCCTGACCCTGGCGCTGATCTTCCAGATGCGCCCACTCTCCGACGAAGACAAGCTGCGCGCCCTGCAACTGCGCGCGTCACGTCGCGGCCTGCACCTGACCGACGAAGTCGGGCACTTTATCCTGACTCGCGGTACCCGCAGCATGAGCGCGCTGTTCGAACTGCTCGAGCAACTCGACCAGGCCTCTCTTCAAGCCCAGCGCAAGCTGACCATTCCTTTCCTTAAAGAGACCTTGGGCTGGTAGCCAAGGCCCTGTAAATTCAAGGCCCACAGCGATATATCGAATATTTCGGACGGCAGAAAATCCGCTTTCCGGCGGGGGCGCCGACTGCGTAAGTGTCTAGAATGGGCTTTAGCGCTTAGATGTCAGCGAGAAACGAAGAAGTCACAAAAAGTTCGATTGAATTTGCAAATGAGGATGATAGCGGGCATAGTCTCGGCTTCTTGACATCAATCAGCCACGGTCGTGCCCATGCTAAATCGCTTTGCACCCCTCGTGCCTCTCGCACTCGTTACCCTGTTGTTCGGTTGCGCTGCCCACACGCCAGTGTCCCAGCAAGCACAACAACAGCAGGTTCAAAATTCCGTTACCGCCCAGTCTTCCGCGCTTTATCAGCAAGCGCTTGAACAGGAAGAAGCGGCCACCGAAAAAGAACTGGCCAGCTTCGGCAATGGCAAGTCTTACCAGCTTCCGGTTCTGGCCGACAGCATCCTCGAACGCGGCATGTCCCTGATCGGTACCCGTTACCGTTTCGGCGGTACCTCTGAAGCCGGCTTCGATTGCAGCGGGTTCATCGGTTATCTGTTCCGTGAAGAAGCGGGCATGAACCTGCCACGCTCCACTCGGGAAATGATCAACGTGGATGCACCACTGGTCTCGCGCAGCAAGCTCGAGCCGGGCGACCTGCTGTTCTTCGCCACTAACGGTCGTCGCGGTCGTGTGAGTCACGCCGGGATCTACCTGGGCGACAACCAGTTCATCCACTCCAGCAGCCGCCGTAGCGGTGGTGTGCGCATCGATAGCCTGGGCGACAGCTACTGGAGCAAGACCTTCATCGAAGCCAAGCGGGCTCTCGCGATGGCACCCGCGGCGACTCCAATCGTCACCGCTCGCAAGTAAACATACTTTTCGTAGGGCGAACTTAAAGTCTTACTTGAAGTTTGCCATATAAGCGCTAAAATTCTGATCCATGAATGATGGCAAACCGCCTGCGTGATCCGCAGGCGGTTTTCTTTTCTGCACTCGCGCAGAAAAAAGCCGCAGCCTGATCAGGATGCTCTGCTATGACGAAGTCGGCCCGCCTCGCAATCATGCTGTTCGCAGCGCTGCTCAGCGCTTGCGCCAGCCGTACACCGCCCCCTGCGCCGGTGGTTCGTGCACCCATCGTATTCGGTCCCTCCCAGGCCTTTTCTCCGGAAGCGGAAGACGTGCTGTTTCGCGCGTTGGGGCTGGTCGGCACGCCTTATCGCTGGGGCGGTAACACACCGGACTCCGGGTTCGATTGCAGTGGGCTGATTGGCTACGTCTACCGTGATGTTGCCGGTATTTCCCTGCCACGCACCACCCGCGAAATGATTTCCATGCAAGCGGCCAGTGTCGGCAAGGAGGGCCTGCAAACCGGTGACCTGATCTTCTTCGCCACCAATGGCGGTTCCCAGGTCAGCCATGCTGGCATCTATGTCGGTGAAGGGCGCTTCGTCCATGCGCCGGCCACCGGTGGCACGGTCAAGCTCGACAGCTTGTCCAAGGCGTATTGGCAGAGAGCCTACCTGAGTGCCAAGCGCGTTCTGCAACCGGAGCATTTGGCGCGCAATCCGTAACCGCCAGAGAGTGTTGTAATGACTGCCCGCACGCTCAATCTCGACGATTCGCTCTATCAATACCTGCTCGACGTTTCCCTGCGCGAAACGCCGCTGCTCAAGCGCCTGCGCGACGAAACCCAGGCGCTGCCCATGGCGCGCTGGCAGGTGGCGCCGGAACAGGGGCAGTTTCTCGCCTTGCTGGTCAAACTCATCGGTGCACGGCGTGTGCTGGAAGTGGGCACCTTCACCGGTTACAGCGCCCTGTGCATGGCGGCGGCGTTGCCGGATGACGGTTTGCTGATCTGCTGTGACCTGCCCGGCGACTACAACGCCACCGCGCGCCGCTATTGGCAGGAGGCCGGCGTGGCCGGGCGGATAGATCTGCATTTGGCGCCGGCCCTCGAAACCCTCGGCAGGCTGGACGAGCCAGGCCAGTTCGACCTGGTGTTCATCGATGCCGACAAGGCCAATTACCCGGCCTATCTGGAACAAGCACTACGCCTGTTGCGTACCGGCGGCCTGGCAGTATTCGATAACACCCTGTGGAGTGGCCGGGTGCTTGAGGATAATCCCGAAAGCGAAGATACCCGCGCCATCCAGGCGCTCAATCGTGCCTTGAAGGATGATGCGCGAGTGGATCTATCGCTGTTGCCGTTGGGGGATGGGCTGACGCTCTGCCGTAAACGCTGATCTCCAGGCACACAGCAATGGCGGCCTCAAAGCCGACCCATCTCCCACGGCCGTACCCGATCTACTGTGGGAGCCAGCCTGCTGTCGATGGCGCGGCCTGACAGCCGACCCATCTCCCACGGCTGTACACGATCCACTGTAGGAGCTGGCTTGCCAGCGATGACGGCCTGACAACCGCACCATCTCCCCACGGCCGTACCCGATCTACTGTGGGAGCCAGCCTGCTGGCGATGGCGGCCTGACAGCCGACCCATCTCCTACGGCTGTACACGATCCACTGTAGGAGCTGGCTTGCCAGCGATGACGGCCTGATAGCCGACCAATCTCTCCCGGCTGTACCCGATCAACTGTGGGAGCTGGCTTGCCAGCGATGGCGGCCTGACAGCCGACCTGGATTTTCTTGACCGAGTACATATCCATTCCTTCGGTAACGGCCGCTTATGGTTTCGCCCTTACGGCGAGTCACTTGGAAAAGCCTGTAGGAGCAAGCTTGCTCGCGATGGAGGTCAACGATAACGCGGGAAGTCTGACACCCCGCGGCTAACCCGGCATCCATGCCGGTTTACCCACTGCGCAGAACCTCCACTCGGCCTCACGATGGGGCAAGAAGATCAAGATCAAGATCAAGATCAAAATCAAAAGCCAGAACCAAAGCCAAAGCCAGAGCCAAATCCAAAGCAAGGCGGCCGACCGACAGGCCTGTTTCATGTGCAGGTTATTGCACCGCCGACACCCGCCACACCTTGTTCCCCACATCATCGGCCACGAGCAAACCCCCTTGCTGATCAACCACCACACCCACCGGCCGGCCCATGGCTTTTTCCTCGTCATTGAGAAAACCGCTGAGCACATCCACCGGTTGACCGCTCGGTTTGCCGCCGCTGAAGGGCACGAATATCACTTTGTAGCCACTATGCGGCTTCCGGTTCCATGAGCCGTGCTGGCCGATGAAAGCGCCTTCCTTGAACTGCGCCGGCAGCTTGTTGCCCTCGGCAAAGGTCAGGCCCAGTGAGGCGGTGTGCGGGCCGACCGCGTAGTCCGGGGCAATCGCCTTGGCCACCAGGTCGGGATTTTGCGGGTCGACGCGGACGTCGACGTGCTGGCCGTAATAGCTGAATGGCCAGCCATAGAAGGCGCCATCTTTCACCGAAGTGATGTAGTCCGGCACCAGGTCGCTACCGATTTCGTCACGCTCGTTGACGGCGGTCCACAGCGCGCCGCTTTGTGGCTCCCAGGCCATGCCGTTGGGGTTGCGTAGGCCTGAAGCGAAGATCCGGTGGTTGCCGGTGGCACGATCCACTTCCCAGATCGCCGCGCGCCCTTGCTCCTGGTCCATGCCGTTTTCGCCGACGTTGCTGTTGGAGCCCACCGTGACGTAGAGCTTGCTGCCGTCCTTGCTGGCGATGACGTTCTTGGTCCAGTGGTGATTAAGGGTGCCCCCCGGCAGGTCGACGACTTTGATCGGTTGCGACTTGATGGCCGTGTCGCCATCGACATAGCGAAAGCGCAGCAGCCGGTCGGTGTCGGCAACGTACAGGTCATTGCCGACCAGGGTCATGCCAAAGGGCGAGTTGAGGTTTTCCAGGAACACCGTGCGGGTTTCGGCGATGCCATCGTGGTTGCTGTCGCGCAGCAGCGTGATGCGGTTTGGGCTCGGAACGGCGGCACCGGCACGTCCCATGACTTTCTTGGTGATCCAGCCCTTGATGCCTTTGTTGTCATCGGGTTTGGGCGGGGCGTTGGTTTCGGCGACCAGTACGTCGCCATTGGGCAGCACGTAAAGCCAGCGCGGATGATCGAGGCCCTCGGCAAAGGCGCCGACCTGGGTGCCGCTGGCCGCGACGGGTTTGGCGCCGTCCGCCCAGCCGATGGCCGGGGCGATGTTCATCGTCGGGAACAGGGTCTTGTTGGGTTCCGGGAGCTTGGGGGACGGCCCGGTGCCGTCAGTGACTTGCAAGCGGGCGGTTTCGCCACAGGCGGCGAGCCCTCCCGCTAATGCGATAATGAAAACCAGCTGAGACGTGCGCATTGCTGACCTTCCCTATGAATGAAGTGACTTAAACCATAGAGAAGCGCGGCAGCCCGATGGTTCAACGTTAGCCGCGAGCTTCCTTGAGCAGCACGGCGATGCCGGGGTGATAGTGGCCGGCTTCGTTGCGCAATTTGCGATAGGCATAGGGGAAATACCAGGCCACGGCGCAGCTGTGCTCCTTTTGCAGGTCATCAACCATGTCCTGCAGTTCTTCGGGGGTGGCGCCTTGCTGGTTCTTGTGCGGCGCGACGAACAGGCAGCCGATTTTCAGGTCGCTGGCGTAGCTGATTTTTTTTGCGTCGCTGGTGATGTCCAGCAGGGCCTGGGTCAGGTTCAGGCTGTTGACCCGTGGCCAGCGTTGCGTGATCTGCAGCCAGGCGCGTGCTTCGGGCGTGGCGATAAACAGATCGGCGCGGCCGTTGCGTTCGCCTTCTTCGGTCTGTTTGCGGGTAGGTGATTGTTGCAGGGTGATCATTTCGGCCATCCAGGCCGCAGCGGACAGCAGGCCGAGGTTGGCTTTTTCGTCGAGCCAGTAGGGCGTCTCGGTGTCGCCGCGCACGGCGTTGTAGCGGTCGATACAGTCGAACCAGCGTTCCAGGACCGGACGCAGGAATTCCAGCTTCGGATTGCTGATGATGATGCCTTGCATGGGGTTCACCCTTGTTATTGTGTTGAGGCTTGTGGCTATTTGATATCACTGCTGTGAGTGTGGCACAAGATTGACGTCACATTATTGATGGGTGGCAGTTATTCGCCGCGGTACCGCGTCTTCAATTGACGCTCCACCCCCAACCCTCTAACCTTCGCCGCTTGTTTCAGGTGCTCTGTGGCTTTGGGTCGACAGAGTGAAACAGGGAAGCCGGTGAGTTGAGCGCTTCATTCGATGAAGCCCCGCGATCCCGGCGCTGCCCCCGCAACGGTAAATGAGTGAAAACTGCGTCAGAAGCCACTGCGTCGATCCATGATGCGGGAAGGCGCGCAGTCCGGCATTACGCCGCTCATGAGCCCGGAGACCGGCCTGATCCATCCAAGCGGCATCACGGTGGGCGATGCCAGGCTTCTTGCCGTCTATTCTTGTGCCTGCCCGCCGTTAATCCTGCTTCAACGGAGAGCTCCCCCATGTCTGATACCCCTGATCGTGACGAACGTCATCTGGCGCGCATGCTGCGCAAAAAGGCCGTGATCGACGAACGCATCGCCAATTCCCCGAACGAATGTGGCCTGCTGCTGGTGCTGACCGGCAACGGCAAAGGCAAGAGCAGCTCGGCCTTCGGCATGCTTGCGCGTGCCATGGGGCATGGCATGCAGTGCGGTGTGGTGCAGTTCATCAAGGGGCGCAACAGCACCGGCGAAGAACTGTTCTTCCGGCGCTTCCCCGAGCAGGTGCGTTTTCATGTGATGGGCGAAGGTTTCACCTGGGAGACCCAGGATCGCCAGCGCGACATCGCGGCGGCCGAAGCGGCCTGGGCGGTGTCGCAGCAACTGCTGCGCGACCCATCGATTGGCCTGGTGGTGCTGGACGAACTGAACATCGCCCTCAAGCACGGCTACCTCGATCTCGATCAGGTGCTTAGCGACCTGCAAGCGCGCCCGCCAATGCAGCACGTGGTGGTCACCGGTCGCGGCGCCAAGCCGGAGATGGTCGAACTGGCCGACACGGTCACTGAAATGGGCATGATCAAGCACGCCTTCCAGGCCGGTATCAAAGCGCAAAAAGGCGTCGAGCTGTGAATCAACCTCGTCATTGCCCGGCGGTACTGATTGCCGCGCCGGCCTCCGGCCAGGGCAAGACCACCGTGACCGCCGCGCTGGCCCGGTTGCATCGCAACCAGGGACGCAAGGTGCGGGTATTCAAGTGTGGCCCGGATTTTCTCGACCCGATGATCCTCGAACGCGCCAGCGGTGCGCCGGTGTATCAACTGGACATGTGGATGGTCGGCGAGCAGGAAAGCCGTCGCCTGTTGTGGGAGGCCGCCGCTGAGGCTGACCTGATCCTGATCGAAGGCGTCATGGGGCTGTTCGACGGTACACCGTCGAGCGCCGATCTGGCGCGGCATTTCGGCGTGCCGGTGCTCGCTGTGATCGACGGTACCGCCATGGCCCAGACCTTTGGCGCACTGGCCCTGGGCCTGGCGCGCTATCAGCCGGACTTGCCGTTTGCCGGCGTGCTGGCCAACCGCGTGGGCACCCTGCGCCATGCGCAACTACTCGAAGGCAGCCTGACCGAAGGCCTGCGCTGGTACGGCGCCTTGTCTCGGGAGACCGGCATTGAATTGCCGAGCCGCCACCTGGGCCTGGTGCAAGCCAGCGAGTTGAACGACCTGGACGTGCGCCTGGATGCAGCGGCAGACGCCCTGGCCAGCAGTTGCGAAGTCGCGCTGCCACCGGCGGTGACCTTCGCCGCGCCGGATGTAATCGCGGCCGAACCGCTTCTGGCTGGCGTGCGCATCGCCGTGGCCCGTGATGAGGCGTTTGCCTTCACCTATGGCGCCAGCCTGGATCTGTTGCGGGCGATGGGTGCCGAGTTGCGGTTTTTCTCGCCGATCCGTGACGCTGGTTTGCCAGAGGCGGACAGCTTGTATCTGCCGGGCGGTTATCCGGAATTGCACCATGTGGCGCTGTCGCAGAACACCTCGATGTTGGCGGCGATCCGCGCGCATCACGCGGCGGGCAAACCCTTGTTGGCGGAATGTGGCGGGATGCTTTATCTGCTCGACTCGTTGACCGATGTTGAGGGTACTCGGGCAGAGCTGGTCGGCTTGTTGAAGGGCGATGCGGTGATGCAGAAGCGCCTGGCTGCGTTGGCCTTGCAGGCGGTGGAGCTGCCGGAAGGTTCGCTGCGTGGGCATACCTATCATCATTCGTTGACCACGACCGAGCTTGTTCCGATTGCCCGGGGCTTGAGCCCTAACGGCGGGCGCGGGGCAGAGGCGGTTTATCGCGAGGGGCGGATGACGGCCTCTTATGTGCATTTTTATTTTCCGTCCAATCCGAAGGCGGTTGCCGCGTTGTTTGCGCCCGACCTTGAGGCCGCCTTCGCTGGCAAGCCAGCTCCTACAGCGAAGAGGCCATGACCGACAACGCCTTCTCCGAAGCCGAACGCGATGCGGTCTACCGCGCCATTGGCGAACGCCGCGACATGCGCCACTTCGCCGGCGGCACGGTCGAGCCCGATTTACTGCGGCGCCTGCTCGAAGCCGCGCATCAGGCCCCGAGTGTTGGCCTGATGCAGCCCTGGCGCTTCATCCGCATCAGTGACCGCGCGCTACGCAGCCAGATCCAGGTCCTGGTGGAGCAGGAGCGCGTGCGCACCGCCGAGGCCCTGGGTGAGCGCACCGACGAGTTCATGCAGCTCAAGGTCGAGGGCATCAACGATTGCGCCGAGGTGCTGGTCGCCGCGCTGATGGACGATCGCGAACGGCATATCTTCGGTCGTCGTACCCTGCCGGAAATGGACCTGGCCTCGTTGTCCTGCGCGATCCAGAACCTCTGGCTGGCATCCCGCGCCGAAGGGCTGGGCATGGGCTGGGTCTCGCTGTTCGAGCCGCAAGCCCTGGCGGACCTGCTGGGCCTGCCGCCGGGTGCCAAGCCCTTGGCGATTCTTTGCCTGGGACCGGTCAAGGCCTTTTATCCGGCACCGATGCTGGTACTCGAAGGCTGGGCGCAGGCGCGTCCGCTGAGTGAGCTGTTGTATGAAAACTATTGGGGAGTGAGTCAATGAGTGTGGCGTTGTTGAGTGTCGCCGCGGTGGCGCTGGATGCGCTGCTGGGTGAACCCAAACGCTGGCATCCGCTGGTGGCGTTCGGCCGATTTGCCGAGCGCATCGAGCAACGTTTCAACGGTGGCGGACGCGGCTGGCGCAGCCATGGGGTCACCGCGTGGGTGATCGCCGTGTTGCCGCTGACCCTGTTGGCCACGGCATTTTCCTGGGCGCCCTACGTCGGCTGGATCATCGAGATTCTTGCGCTCTATTGCGCCCTGGGCATGCGCAGCCTCGGCGAGCATGTCACGCCGGTGGCCAAGGCATTGCGTAGCGGTAATCTTGAAGAAGCACGCCAACGCGTGAGTTATCTGGTCAGCCGTAAAACCAGCGATCTGGATGAAACCGACGTCGCCCGTGCCGCCACCGAATCGGTGCTGGAAAACGGCAGTGACGCGGTGTTCGCCGCATTGTTCTGGTTTGCCGTGGCTGGCGCACCGGGCGTGGTGCTCTACCGTTTGAGCAACACCCTGGACGCGATGTGGGGCTATCGCAACGAGCGCTTCGAGAGGTTCGGCTGGGCGGCGGCGAAGATTGACGATGTGCTCAACTACATTCCCGCGCGTCTGGTGGCGTTGACCTACGCGCTGCTGGGCAAGACCCGCCTGGCGTTGAAATGCTGGCGCACCCAGGGGCCGACCTGGGATAGCCCGAATGCCGGCCCGGTGATGGCGGCGGGTGCTGGTGCGTTGGGCGTCGAGTTGGGCGGGCCGGCGATTTATCACGGTGAACTGCATCAGCGCCCGAAGCTGGGCGAGGGCGTGCCGGCGGATGCCGACGCCATCGACCGCGGCTGGCAACTGGTCCAGCGTGGGGTATGGTTGTGGCTGCTGATTTTGTGCGTGGGGGCTGAATTTTATGCTTGAGCACGGCGGACGACTGCGCAAGGCGGCGCACGATTACGGCATTGACGAAGCCGATTGGCTCGACCTGTCCAGCGGCCTGGCGCCCTGGCCGTTTCCCGTGCCCGACATCCCGCTGCGCGCCTGGGCGCGGTTGCCGGAAACCGATGACGGCCTGGAGCAGGCGGCCTGTGACTACTACGGCACCCTGCAGGCACTGCCGGTCGCCGGCTCACAGATGGCCATCCAGTTACTGCCGCGCTTGCGCCGGGCGGGCAAGGTCGGCGTGCTGTCGCCTTGTTACGCCGAGCATGCCGAGGCGTGGCGGCGCAATGGCTACATCGTGCGCGAGGTGCTGGAGCAGGAAGTCGACTTCTTTGTCGACAGCCTCGACGTGCTGGTGGTGGTCAACCCGAACAACCCGACCGGGCTGAACCTGACGCCCGCGCGTCTGCTCGACTGGCATTCGCGCCTGGCCCCGCGCGGTGGCTGGCTGGTGGTGGACGAGGCCTTCATGGACAACACGCCGCACCTGAGCGTGGCGCCGTTTGCCCATCAGGTCGGTTTGATCGTGCTGCGCTCCTTTGGCAAGTTTTTCGGCCTGGCCGGGGTACGCCTGGGTTTTGTCCTGGCGGAGCGCCGGTTGCTCAAGCTGCTCGCCGAGCAGGTCGGGCCGTGGGCGGTCAGCGGGCCGACCCGGGTGCTCGGCCAGGCATGCCTGCGCGACACCGAAGGTCACACGCGCCAGCGCTTGCGTACCGATGAGGCCAGCGCGCGGCTGGCCACCTTGTTGACGCAATACGGCCTCGAGCCCCAGGGCGGTTGCGCCCTGTTCCAGTGGCTGAGCACCGAGCGCGCCGAACTGCTTCACGACTTCATGGCCCGGCGCGGCATTCTGCTGCGCCTGTTCACCCACAACAGCAGCCTGCGTTTCGGTCTGCCTGGCGATGAAGCCGACTGGGCACGTCTCGCTTCGGCGCTGGACGCCTACGCCAAGGAACACCCATGACCACGCTGATGGTGCAGGGCACCACCTCCGACGCCGGTAAAAGCACCCTGGTAACGGCGCTGTGCCGCTGGGTGACACGCCAGGGTGTCCGCGTGGTGCCGTTCAAGCCGCAGAACATGGCACTCAACAGCGCGGTGACCGCCGACGGTGGCGAGATCGGCCGCGCCCAAGCGGTGCAGGCCCAGGCCGCCCATCTTGAACCCCACACCGACATGAACCCGGTGCTGCTCAAACCCAACAGCGATACCGGCGCCCAGGTGATCATCCATGGTCGTGCGGTCACGACCATGAACGCCGTGGCCTATCACGACTACAAGGCTATCGCCATGCAAGCGGTGCTGGCCTCCCATGAACGCTTGAGCGCGGCGTATCCCGTGGTGATGGTCGAAGGCGCGGGCTCACCGGCCGAGATCAACCTGCGTGCCGGCGACATCGCCAACATGGGCTTTGCCGAAGCGGTGGATTGCCCGGTGGTGCTGATCGCCGACATCAATCGCGGTGGGGTTTTCGCCCATTTGGTGGGCACCCTGGAACTGCTGTCGCCTAGCGAACAGGCGCGGGTCAAAGGCTTCATCATCAATCGTTTTCGTGGCGACATCGCGCTGCTGCAACCCGGTCTCGACTGGCTCGAGGCGCGCACCGGCAAACCGGTGATCGGCGTGCTGCCCTACGTGATGGATTTGCACCTGGAAGCCGAGGACGGCATCGATCAGCGCCAGGCCGACAAGGCCGGGAAACTGTTGAAAGTGGTGGTGCCGGTGTTGCCGCGCATCAGCAACCACACCGATTTCGATCCGCTGCGCCTGCACCCGCAAGTGGACCTGCAATTCATCGGCCCCGGCCAGGCGATTCCACCGGCCGACCTGATCATTCTTCCTGGCTCGAAAAGCGTGCGCAGCGATCTTGCGTACCTGCGTGCCAATGGTTGGGATGCCGCGATCTTCCGGCATTTGCGCTATGGCGGAAAGGTCCTGGGTATTTGCGGTGGTCTGCAGATGCTGGGGGAGCAGGTGCATGATCCGCTGGGGCTGGAAGGGGCGTCGGGCTCGAGTGCGGGGTTGGGGCTGTTGGCGTTTGAAACACAGTTGGAAGAAGAGAAGCAGCTGCGCAACGTGCGTGGGCGCCTGGCGCTGGAGAATGCTGAGGTCAGCGGTTACGAAATCCATGCTGGCGTCACCACTGGCCCGGCATTGGAAAACGCTGCCGTGCAGCTCGATGACGGTCGCTGCGATGGCGCGCAGAGTGTCGACGGGCAGATTTTCGGCACCTACCTGCATGGCCTGTTCGAGTCACCGGCGGCGTGCAGTGCGCTGTTGCGCTGGGCGGGATTGCAGGATGTGCAGGACGTGGATTACCACGGGTTGCGCGAGCGGGATATCGAGCGGTTGGCGGATCTGGTGGAGAAGCATCTGGATACCGGGCTGTTGCGTGAGCTCTGTGGGATTTGAGTTGGCTTTACCGGCCTCTTCGCGGGCAAGCCCGCTCCTACAGTTTGACCGCGTTCCCTGTAGGAGCGGGCTTGCCCGCGAAGGGGCCCGTCATGACACTGCACAATTTATGGAATAAACAATGCTCCAACTGATCCTCGGCGGCGCCCGCTCCGGCAAGAGTCGCCTGGCTGAAAAACTGGCAACCGACAGCCAACTCCAAGTGACCTACATCGCCACCAGCCAACCCCTGGACGGCGAAATGAACGAGCGTGTCGCCCATCACCGCGCCCGCCGTCCCGCCGAATGGGCGTTGATCGAAGAGCCGCTGGAACTGGCCCGCGTCCTGCGCGAGAACGCCAGCGCCAACCGCTGTCTGCTGGTAGATTGCCTGACGCTGTGGCTGACCAACCTGCTGATGCTCGATGATCTTGAACGCCTGAACGCCGAGCGCGAAGCCTTGCTCGAATGCCTGGCCTCATTGCCGGGTGAAATCATTTTTGTCAGCAACGAGACCGGAATGGGTGTCGTGCCGCTGGGCGAATTGACTCGCCGCTACGTCGATGAAGCCGGTTGGCTGCATCAAGCCCTGGCCGAGCGTTGTCAGCGCGTCATCCTGACCGTCGCCGGCCTGCCCCTGACTTTGAAAGGAACTGCGTTATGAGCTCATCGTGGTGGCTGACCCCGTGCCAACCTATCGACGCCCAGGCGGTCGAGCAGGCGCAAGCCCGTCAACAGCAACTGACCAAACCGGCCGGCTCCCTCGGTCAGCTTGAGTCGGTGGCGGTGCAACTGGCCGGGCTCCAGGGGCAGGTCAAGCCGAGTCTGGAGCGGGTGTGGATCGCGATTTTTGCCGGTGACCATGGTGTGGTGGCCGAGGGGGTGTCGGCCTATCCCCAGGAAGTCACCGGGCAGATGCTGCACAACTTCGTCAGCGGCGGTGCGGCGATCAGCGTGTTGGCGCGGCAGTTGGGCGCCTCCCTGGAAGTGGTCGACCTCGGCACCATCACCCCGTCGTTGAACCTGACGGGTGTGCGTCACCTGAACATCGGTCCGGGCACGGCGAATTTCGCCCAGGGTCCGGCGATGACCGTGGCTCAGGGCGAACGCGCCTTGCAGGCCGGTCGCGACAGCGTGCAGCGTGCCATCGCGATGGGCGCGCAACTGTTCATTAGTGGCGAAATGGGCATCGGCAACACCACGGCGGCCAGCGCCCTGGCCTGTGCCTTTCTGGATTGTCCGGTGGTGCATATGACCGGGCCGGGTACCGGGCTGGATGCGACGGGTGTCAGTCATAAAGCTCAAGTGATCGAGCGCGCGCTGGCCTTGCACGGCGCTCAGCGTGGCGATGCGTTGCAGACCCTGTTCAACCTCGGTGGGTTTGAAATCGCGGCACTGGTCGGCGCCTACCTGGCTAGCGCCCAGCACGGCATCGCGGTATTGGTGGACGGGTTCATCTGCAGCGTCGCGGCGTTGGTGGCGGTGCGTTTGAATCCGTCGTGCCGGCCATGGTTGTTGTTCGGTCATCGCGGAGCCGAGCCGGGCCATCGTCATGTGCTGGAAACCCTCAATGCCCAGCCTTTGCTGGACCTCGGGTTGCGCCTGGGCGAAGGCAGTGGCGCCGCGTTGGCCGTGCCATTGCTGCGCCTGGCCTGTGACCTGCACGGGCAGATGGCGACGTTCGCCGAAGCGGCGGTGGCGGATCGTCCGGCATGATTTTGCATCTGGATCTGTTGCGTCACGGTGAAACCGAACTCGGCGGCGGCTTGCGCGGCAGCCTCGACGACGCGCTGACGGACAAGGGCTGGGCGCAGATGCGCGAAGCGGTGGCGCAGCAGGGGCCCTGGGATCGCCTGGTCAGTTCGCCGTTGCAGCGTTGTGCACGATTCGCCGAAGAACTGGCGGTGCAATCAGGGCTGCCGATCGAGCTGGACAGCAACCTGCAAGAACTGCACTTCGGTGCCTGGGAGGGGCAGAGTGCCGCTGCGTTGATGGAAACCGACGCCCAGGCCCTGGGTTTGTTCTGGGCGGATCCTTATGCCTTTACCCCGCCCGAGGGCGAACCGGTCGCGGACTTTTCCGCGCGGGTGCTGGCGGCGGTGGCGAGTTTGCGTGAGCGGTACGCCGGGGAACGTGTGCTGCTGATCAGTCATGGCGGGGTCATGCGATTATTGCTGGCCCATGCCCGGGGCTTGCCACGCGAGCAACTGCTCAATGTCGAAGTGACACATGGGGCGCTGTTCTCGCTGGCGGTCGAGCCCGGTGGTGTATTGAAGGAAGTGCGCTGACCATGTTGCCGTTCTGGATCGCCCTGCAATTTCTCAGCAGCCTGCCGATTCGCCTGCCGGGCATGCCGACGCCTGAGGAACTGGGGCGCTCGCTGCTGTTTTATCCGCTGGTGGGTTTGCTGTTCGGCGCGATTCTATGGGCGCTGAACTGGCTGTTGCTGGGCACGCCATTGTTGCTTCATGCGGCATTGTTGCTGGCGGTGTGGGTGCTGCTCAGCGGCGCGCTGCACCTGGACGGCCTGGCCGACAGCGCCGATGCCTGGCTGGGCGGATTCGGCGATCGTGAGCGTACATTGACGATCATGAAGGATCCGCGCAGCGGGCCGATCGCAGTGGTCACACTGGTGTTGGTGTTGCTGTTGAAATTTGCCGCACTGGTGGCGCTGATCGAACAGCAGCATGCACTGGCCCTGATCATCGTTCCCTTGATCAGTCGCAGCGCGCTGCTGGGATTATTCCTCACCACGTCCTATGTGCGTCCCGGTGGCTTGGGTCAGGCGCTGGCCGATCATCTTCCGCGCTTGTCGGGCAAGCAGGTGCTGGCGGCAAGTAGCCTGTTGTGTGTGCTGATCGCCGGTCTCAGCGCCGTATGGGCGCTGTTGCTGGCAGCGTTGATTTTCGTCTGGCTGAGGCAGGTGATGCTGCGTCGATTGGGTGGCACGACGGGAGACACGGCGGGGGCGTTGCTGGAATTGCTGGAAGTTGCGATCCTCGCAGGACTTGCACTTATCTAACCACGGGTATATACACGCATCATGCTCGACTCCCAATGTTTATGTATCAACCTGCGTCGCGCCGCCCGTGGCGTCAGCAGGCATTACGACGGCGCTCTCGATGGCTTCGGGATCAACGTTGCCCAGTATTCTTTGCTGTGCAATCTGCAGCGCCTGGATCAACCGAGTATTTCTACGCTCGCCGAGGCCATGGGGCTGGATCGCAGCACCCTGGGGCGCAATCTGCGGGTGCTGGAAGGTGAAGGCCTGGTAACGCTGGTGGAGGGCGAGGACATGCGCAACCGCATCGTCCGGCTGACCGAAGCGGGCGCCCAGCGCCTGGAAGCAGCCTTGCCGGCGTGGGAGGCGGCGCAACAGCGGTTGGTAGATCGCCTGGGCGCCGAAAAGCGCGAAACGTTGCTCAAGTTGCTGGACGAACTGGCATGAAGCCGGTTTGTACGATTATAAGCGGGTATATACCCGCGACAGGAGAACAAGAATGACCTCGATGTGGCGTACGTGCGGTTGGGTGTTGGTGGGCAGTGCGCTGATCCTGGCGTTATCCCTGGGGGTGCGACACGGTTTCGGGCTGTTCCTGGCGCCGATGAGCGCCGAATTCGGCTGGGGGCGTGAAGTCTTCGCCTTCGCCATCGCCCTGCAGAACCTGATCTGGGGCCTGGCGCAACCGTTCACCGGCGCCCTGGCCGACCGTTTTGGCGCAGCGAAAGTGGTGCTGGTCGGCGGTGTCCTGTACGCGGCGGGGCTGGTGTGCATGGGGCTTTCCGACTCGGCGGTGACCTTGTCCCTGAGCGCCGGCCTGCTGATCGGGATCGGTCTGTCGGGCACCTCCTTCTCGGTGATCCTCGGCGTGGTCGGGCGCGCGGTGCCGCCGGAAAAACGCAGCATGGGCATGGGCATCGCCAGCGCCGCCGGTTCGTTCGGCCAGTTCGCCATGCTGCCCGGCACGCTCGGGTTGATCGGCTGGCTCGGCTGGTCCGCGGCCTTGCTGGCGCTGGGGCTGCTGGTGGCGCTGATCGTGCCGCTGGTGGGCATGCTCAAGGACAAACCGCTGCCGGTACTCGGCCACGAGCAAACCCTCTCTGAAGCGCTGCACGAGGCCTGTTCCCATTCGGGATTCTGGCTGCTGGCATTCGGCTTTTTTGTCTGTGGGTTCCAGGTGGTGTTCATTGGCGTGCACCTGCCGGCGTACCTGGTGGATCAACATCTGCCGGCGACCGTGGGCACCACGGTGCTGGCGCTGATCGGCCTGTTCAACATCTTCGGCACCTATACCGCCGGCTGGCTCGGCGGGCGCATGTCCAAGCCGCGTTTGCTTACCGCCCTGTACCTGTTGCGAGCGGTGGTGATCGCGCTGTTTCTGTGGGCGCCGGTGACGACCACCAGCGCGTACTTGTTCGGGATGGGCATGGGATTGCTGTGGTTGTCGACCGTGCCTTTGACCAACGGCACCGTGGCCACCTTGTTCGGCGTACGAAACCTGTCCATGCTCGGTGGGATCGTTTTCCTGTTTCACCAGCTCGGGTCATTTCTCGGTGGCTGGCTGGGCGGGGTGGTGTATGACCGGACCGGGAGCTACGACTTGATCTGGCAGGTGGCGATTCTCTTGAGCCTGATGGCCGCGGCCCTGAACTGGCCTGTGCGTGAGCGGCCGGTGGCGCGCCTGCAAAGCCAGATGAGTGCGACATGAACAGCCTCTGGCCGCGGATCGTGCTCGTCGCTGTCTGCGCCTTGCTGCTGGCGTTGGCGTGGTGGGGCTGGCACCAGGGAGGCCTGGCGCTGATGCAGTTGGGCGGGGCATGCTAGAAGGCGGCTTGCTAGAGACTTGCTAGAAGGAAGTGAGGGCGAGTAACGTCAACCTCACAAGAATCCTCAAGGAAGTACCGATATGCTGATGCGCTGGCTGGCGGTTCCCGCGTTACTGGTAGCATTTACCGGATTGGCTCAGGCGGACGAGTGCCCGGCGCTGCTGCAAGGCTCGTTGCCCAAGTTGCGCGCCAACGAATCCATCGATTTGTGCCAGCGCTTCGCCGGCAAGCCGCTGGTGGTGGTCAATACCGCCAGCTTCTGTGGTTTTGCCCCGCAGTTCAAAAGCCTTGAGGCGCTCAATCAGCGTTACAAGGCGCAGGGGCTGGAGGTGATTGGTGTGCCGTCCAATGACTTCAAGCAGGAGTCCAAGGACGGCGCCGAGACGGCCAAGGTCTGCTACGTGAACTACGGCGTGACCTTCACCATGACCGAACCGCAGAAAGTCCGTGGCGACGATGCAACCAACCTGTTCAAGGTGCTCGCCAGACAGAGCAGTGCGCCGAAGTGGAATTTCTACAAGTACGTGGTCGATCGCCAGGGCAAGGTGATCGCCAGCTTCTCCAGCCTGACCAAGCCCGATGATCCTGAATTCATTGAAGCGGTGGAGAAGGCACTGGCTTCGCCGCCTCTGGCTGCCACGCCCTGATCGACACCCATTACCGAACCTGACGCAACCCTGTAGGAGCTGCCGCAGGCTGCGATCTTTTGACTTTGATTTTTACAAACAAGATCAAAAGATCGCAGCCTGCGGCAGCTCCTATGTATGGACTCGCCCCCACTGTCTACCCGCTTTTAAAAAACCGTCGCCCCGTTGCATCTATGTATAAGGCCTATTCGTGGAAGCCGTCTTCGGCTTCTGGCCAAAATTGGAAAAGCTC
>NZ_JAXDEQ010000043.1:0-54497 GCF_035065025.1 Pseudomonas sp. YuFO8
GGCTTGCCGGCGAAGGCGATTTCTATGACGCCTTCGCCGGCAAGCCGGGCTCCTACAGGGGGGTGGTGTTCGCGGGATCTGCGACACAGCTCTCATCCCATTGAAGCGCCTGCCTGCTACCCAAGTAGCATTCGTGACCCTTCGCAGGCTTCGTACACTCGTGCCTCATACACACGCACCTGCGAGGGGCGACCATGCAGCAGGTCCAGAACGAAGGGATCGTCAGTGCGATGTCCCAGGCCACCGATCCCCAACAGGTGGCGCAGGAGCTGGCGCGGCAGTTGCTGCACCCGCACCTGGGGTTCGTGTTGTTCTTCTGTTCCGCCGAATACGACTTGCAGGCACTGGGTGGCGCCTTGCAGCAAGGGTTCGGCGGGATACGCCTGGCGGGGTGCACCAGCGCCGGGGAAATCACCCCGCAGGGTTACGGGCGCAATTGCGTGACGGCGGTGGGCTTCGATCATCGTTACTTTTCCATCGCCCTGGAACTGATCGACGAAATGGAGCACTTCAGCCTGATCGACGCGCAGCAGATGGTCGAGCGCCTGGTCAACGGCTGTCGCAGCAATACCCTGGCTCCGATCAAGGGCAACAGCTTTGCCCTGACCTTGCTCGATGGCCTGTCCAGCCGCGAGGAAATGGTCCTCGCCGCCTTGAGTGCGGCGTTGGGCGACATTCCGCATTTCGGCGGCTCGGCCGGTGACGACAACTACCTGACCCACACCCATGTCTACTTCGACGGCGGCTTTCGCAGCGGTGCGGCGGTGGTGGTGCTGGTCAATACCTGGCTGGACTTCGAAGTGTTCACCACCCATCACATCCTGCCGCGCGCGGAGAAGCTGGTGGTCACCGGCGCCGACAGCACCACGCGGCGAGTCTTCGAACTCAACGCCGAGCCGGCCGCCGCCGAGTACGCCCGGCACATCGGCGTGCCGGTGGCCGAGCTCGACCACCGGATCTTCGCCGCACACCCCCTGGCGGTGCGCATCAACGATCAATACTACGTTCGCGCCATCCAGCAGGTGCATCCGGACCTGAGCCTGAGTTTTTATTGCGCCGTAGAGAACGGCATCGTCCTCACCGCCATGACCCCGGGGCCGATGCTGCCGAACCTGCAACGCCTGTTCGACGGCTTGCAGGAGCGCCTCGGCGACCTGTTGTTGACCATCGGTTGTGACTGTTTCCTCAGGCGCCTGGAGCTGGAAGACTCCGGCAGCCTGGAGCAGATCGGCAGTTTCCTGCGCGAACAGCGGGTGATGGGCTTCAACACCTACGGAGAACAGTTCAATGGCATGCACATCAACCAGACCTTCACCGGCGTTGCCATTGCCCGCGGCCGCTCCCTTGGACAGCGCTGAACTGCGGGCGCAAATCGCCGTCCTGCAGCACGACAATCAGAAACTGCAGCGCATCAACGCGGCGCTGATCGAGCGCATCGAGTCCGGCATCACCCGCGGCAACGATCCCTATGCCGCGTTCCAGCATTCGGTGGTGCTGGCCGAGCAGGTGCGTGAACGCACCGATGCCTTGAACCAGGCCATGGCCGAGCTCAAGGCGGGCAACCACCTGCTCAGCGAAGCCCGCCTGCGTGCCGAAACCGCCCATCAACACCTGATCGACGCCATCGAGAGCATTTCCGATGCCTTCGTGCTGTTCGATGCCGATCAACGCATTGTCCTGTTTAACAGCCGCTTCAGGGCGTTCTGGACCCACAGCCGGGTGCGGATCAACGCCGGCATGCGCCTGGGCGAGGTCAAGCGCCTGATGATGAACAACGGGCCGTTTACCGAGGAGCCGCGCGGGCACGCCGATGAGAACCTGCTGTATCGCCTGCAGGACGGGCGCTGGCTGCAGGTCAGCGAGCGGCCGACCCAGGAGGGCGGGCGGGTGATCCTGTTCACCGACATCACCGACGTCAAGCAGAGCGAAACCATGCGCCGCGAGCAGGCGGTGGCGCAGAAGTCGCACTTGCTGCAACGGGCGGTGGACAACCTGTCCCAAGGCGTGGCCATGGTCAACGCCGAGGGCATCCTGGAGCTGTGGAACCGGCGGTTCCTGGAACTCAGCGGCCTGGCGCCGGTGGCGGCCCATCGGCCCTTTGCCGAAGTCATCGCCGACAGCGAGTT
This sequence comes from Pseudomonas sp. YuFO8, assembly GCF_035065025.1. NCBI lineage: Bacteria > Pseudomonadati > Pseudomonadota > Gammaproteobacteria > Pseudomonadales > Pseudomonadaceae > Pseudomonas > Pseudomonas sp. YuFO8. The sequence goes on from NZ_JAXDEQ010000043.1 coordinate 2,127, forward strand.
GACCCTGCTGACCCCGGCCAGTCGTGGCGCGAACGGGCGTCCCGTGCAGGATTGCGAACAGCGCCTGTACGATGGCCGGGTCCTGGAAATTCGCACCCATCCACTGCCGGCCGGTGGTTTCGTCAACACCTTCACCGACATCACTGAGCGCTACCAGCACGCCCAGGCCCTGAGCGAAAGCGAGCGCTGGATTCGCCTGATCACCGACCATGTGCCCGCGCTGATCGCCTACCTCAATGCCGACCTGGTCTACGAGTTCACCAACAAGGTCTACGAAGAATGGTACTGCTGGCCGCGCGGCGTGATGCTCGGCCAGAGCCTGCGCCAGGTGCATAGCGAGCAGCATTACCAGCGCCTGGAGTCCTACGTGGCCAGGGCGCTGGCCGGGGAGAGCGTGACCTTCGAATTCGCCGAGACCAACGTCAACAACCAGGAGCGCTACATGTTGCGCTCCTACGTGCCCAATCGCCTGGCCAGTGGCGAGGTGGTGGGGATCTTCGTGTTGATCCGCGACATCACCGAACGCCGGCGTACCGCCGAAGCGCTGCACCAGGCCTATCAGAACCTCGAACTGCGGGTGCGCGAACGCACCGCCGAACTGACCCAGCTCAACGACCAGTTGCTGCGTGAAATCGACGAGCGCCGGCGGGTCGAGTCACGCTTGCGTGAGGCCAAACTGGAGGCGGAACAGGCCAACCTGTCGAAGACCAAGTTCCTCGCCGCGGTCAGTCACGACCTGCTGCAACCGCTGAACGCCGCGCGGTTGTTCACCAGCGCCTTGCTGGAGCGCCGCGAGCCGATCGCCAACGAGCATCTGGTGCGCAATGTCAGCAATTCCCTGGAAGATGTGGAGAGTCTGCTGGGCACCCTGGTGGATATTTCCAAGCTCGATGCCGGCGTGATCAAGGCCGATGTGGCGCCGTTCGCCTTGAGCGAACTGCTGGAAAATCTCGCCGCCGAATACACCGAGGTGGCGCGCAGCGAGGGCCTGCAACTGCATTTCATCCCCTGTTCGGCACTGGTGCGCAGCGACATCCAGTTACTGGCGCGCATCCTGCGCAATCTGTTGAGCAACGCCATTCGCTACACCTACAGCGGTCGTGTGGTGCTGGGTTGTCGGCGGCATCAAAGCAGCCTGTCGATCGAGGTCTGGGACAGCGGCATGGGCATTGCCGAGAATCGCCTGGAAGAAATCTTCCAGGAGTTCAAGCGCGGCGACGTGCAACGTCCGGATCAGGATCGTGGGTTGGGCCTGGGGCTGGCGATTGTCGAGAAAATCGCCGGCATCCTCGGGCACCGCATCCACGTGCGCTCGTGGCCTGGCCGGGGCTCGATGTTCGCAGTGGAGGTGCCGATCAGCGCCACCGCGCCCAAGCCATTGCCGAGCCTGCCGATGAGCGAACCGATGCTCGAACGGCTGCGCGGGGCGCGGGTCTGGGTGCTGGACAACGATGCGACCATTTGCGCCGGCATGCGTACGTTGCTGGAGGGATGGGGCTGCCGGGTGGTGACGGCGCTGTCGGAAGATGACCTGGCGCGGCAAGTGGACAACTACCATGCTGGCGCCGACCTGTTGATTGCCGACTATCACCTGGACAACGACCAGAACGGCGTCGATGCTGTCGCGCGGATCAACGCCCGCCGCGCCTGCGCGATCCCGGCCATGATGATCACCGCCAATTACAGCAACGAGCTCAAGCAGCAGATCCGCGAACTGGGGCATACCCTGATGCACAAGCCGGTGCGGCCGATGAAGCTGAAGACGGCGATGAGTCATTTGCTCGCCAGGCCATGAGTTATTTGGTGTTTGTGAGGGCCTCTTCGCGAGCAAGCCCGCTCCTACAGGGATCTGCGTCGTACACAAATCCCCTGTGGGAGCCGGCCTGCCGGCGATGGGAACGACGCGGTCTTCTGTTTCAACGCCGCAAATAAGACCCGAAATCAATATCTCCGGCACTCAGGATCGCCTGCACCCGGTTGTGCACGTTGAGCTTGCGAAGGATTGCCGAGACGTGGGCCTTGACCGTGGTTTCGGCGATTTCCAGGGTGTAGGCGATCTGCTTGTTCGATTCACCCTTGGTCATCCGCTCCAGCACCTGCAGCTGCTTGCGGGTCAGGGCCTGCAACAGTTCCGGCGGGAAGCTCGGGGCATCGTTCATGCGCCGGTGGGTGCTGCTTTTGGTGGTGCGGATAATGTCCGGGGGCAGGTAGACATTGCCATTGAGAATCTGCTGGATGGCCTCGGTCATCTGGGCACGGGGCGAGGACTTGGTGATGAAACCCACCGCGCCGTAGGTGATGGCCTGCAGGACGATCTGCTTGTCCTGCTCGGCGGAGACGATCACCACCGGAATGGTCGGCGCTTCGTTGCGCAGGTTGATCAGGCCATTGAGCCCGTGCATGCCGGGCATGTTCAGGTCGAGCAGGATCAGGTCCAGGTCATCGTGCTCCTGGGTCAACGCCAGGGCGCTGTCCAGGTCGGCGGTTTCCATCACCTCGCTACCGGCAAAACCATCGCTGATGACGTTGTGTATGGCTTCGCGAAACAGCGGGTGATCGTCGGCAATCAGAATTTTGTACATGGCCTTTCACCTCATTATTTTGATTATGGTGTGGCAACTACAGGCACGCGTAAAGCTCAGGGAAAGGGTTCGGGCAAAGCGGGTGCGACCGGCAGGCTGGCGGCTTGCCAGGCGTCGAGGCCATCGCGGTACCAATACAGTGTCTTATAGCCCAAAGAGGCTGCGCGCTTGACGGCGTTCCAGCTCAACCAGCAGTCGGCCCGGCAGTAAAAGACCAACGGTTGCCCCGGGTCGCCGGCGGTCAGCTTTTTCAGGTGGTCGGCGAAGTAGGCCTGCCATTGCGCCGTCAGCTCTCCGTCGCCGGTGTTCGCCAGCCAGTGGCTGCCGGGCAGGTTTTCGTGGGGCTGGTCTTCGATGAAGCGGCCTTGCAGCCATTGGCGACGGTAGACGTCGATCAGCAGCGGGCGCGGCTTTTGCCCGAGCAGCGCTTGCAGGGCTGGGGTGTCGATGATGGTCGCGCCTGGCAGTTGTTCCGGCGTGGGGCTGCGGTACAGGTCGATGCGATAGCCATCGGGGGAAAACAGCGGGGCTTGCGCCTGTGCACCGCCCAGCCACAGGCCCAGCGACAGCGCAGCGAGAGTGGGACGCAGCAGGTGACGTCGGGCACGCGGCATGGGGTCTGGTCCTTATAGTTATGCAGCCATTACATGCCAGTCGCGAGGCGTTGGGAATGCGACGATAGACAGGTAGGACCAGTACTAAAGTATTAATTTTCCATGCTCAATTTCGTGGTCAGGTGGATTTGCGCAGGGCGGCGTGTTGCGGGTTGAAGGTGAGTACGGCCAGTAGCGAAAACAGCAGGGTCAGGCCCACGCACACCGCCAACGCCAGCGGATTGAACCGCTCATACAAGGCAAAACGCACCAGCTCGACCGCATGGGAAAACGGGTTCAGCGCGCACAACCAGTACAGCCACTCGCTCGCCTCGCGCATTTTCCACAGCGGATAAAGCGCCGATGACAGGAAAAACAGCGGGAAGATCACGAAGTTCATCACCCCGGCGAAGTTCTCCAGCTGGCGGATCGCGTTCGACAGCAACAGGCCCAGGGCGCTGAGCATCAAGGCCACCAGCAGCAACACTGGCAGGGCCAGCAGCAACCCCATGACCGGCGGCTGCACGCCGTAGAGCCAGGCAATCGCCAGGAAGGCGTACACCTGCAGCAGCGAAATCAGCGATGTGGCCAACAGCTTGCTGCACAGCAGGAAGGTGCGGGGCAGGGGGCTGGTGAGCAGCACGCGCATGCTGCCCATCTCGCGGTCGTAGACCATCGACAGTGACCCCTGCATGCCGTTGAACAGCAGGATCATGCAGGCCAGCCCGGGGATGATGTAGACCTCGTACGGGATGTAGGTGTCGTAGGGTTCGATGATGGCGATGCCCAGCGCGGCGCGAAAGCCCGCGGCGAACACCAACAGCCATAGCAATGGCCGCACCAGGGCGCTGAGAAACCGCGTGCGTTGCAGCACGAAACGCAGCCATTCGCGCAGGACGATGCCGCGCAAACATTGCCAGTACGCGTTCATTGGGCAGCTCCTGAGGTGGTCAGTCGGGTGAAGGCCGAGTCGAGGTTGCCGCCGTGCTCCAGGCTCAGTGCGTCGGCCTGTCCGCTGGCCACCAGGCGGCCCTGATGGAGGATCAACAGGTCGTCGCTGGCCTGTACTTCGTCGAGCAGGTGGGTGGTCCAGAGCACGCTGATGTGCTGCTCGTGGCACAGCTTGCGAATGTGCTGGTTGAGCGCCAGGCGACTGGCCGGGTCGAGGCCGGCGCTGGCTTCGTCGAGCAGCAACAGGCGCGGCTCGTGCAGCAGTGCACGGGCGATTTCCACCCGGCGGCGATGGCCGCCATTGAGTTCGCGCACCCGTTCGCCACGGCGCTCGCAAAGGGCCTGGCGGGCCAGTTCCGCGTCGACCCGCAGGCGCGTCTGGCGCCGGGACAAGCCATGCAGCGCGGCGTGATAACGCAGGTTCTGCTCGACGCTGAGGTCCAGGTCCAGGGTGCTTTGCTGGAACACCACGCCCAGTTGTTTCAGCGCCGGGCGCGGGGCGCTGCGCAATGAACAGCCGCCGACCCGGATATCCCCGTGCTGCAGGTCATAGAGCCTTGTCAGCAGCGCGATCAGGGTGGATTTGCCGGCGCCGTTGGGCCCCAGCAGCGCGGCGAAACGCCCGGGCGCCAAGCTGAAGTTCACCTGGCGCAGGGCCTCCCGAGGGCCGTAGGCAAAGCTCAGGTCGCTGACCTCCAGGGCGTTCATGGGGTCACCACCACGCCCCACGGATATCGTCCGACCTTCACCGATTTGCTGACCTTGAGGCTGTCGACATCGATCACCGAAACGTCACCGCTGACGCCGTTGGTGGCCAGCAGCTGCTTTTGATCCGGGGTGAATGCCATCTGCCAGACCCGTCGACCCACCAACAGGTAGTCGAGAATCTCGAAAGTTTTGGCATCGATCACCGCCACATGATTGGCCGGGCCGAGCGCGACGAAGCCGTACTTGCCGTCGGCACTGAGCTTGACGCCCACGGGTTGGACCTTGTCCGGATGCACGCCCTTGATCTGGAAGTTCAGGGTCTTGAGGATCTTGCGGCTGGCGACGTCGAGGATGGTCACGGTGCCGCCGATTTCCGCTGAAGCCCACAGCTGTGAACCGTCCGGCGAGAACTCGACGAAGCGCGGGCGCTGATCCACCAGCGTGCTGTCGGCCAAGGTCTGGGTGCTGGTGTCGATCCAGTGCAGCATGTTGGTGGTTTCGCTGGTGTTCACCGCCCACTTGCCGTCGGGGCTGACGGCCATGCCTTCGGGCTCGACGCCGACGTTGATCTGGCCGAGGACTTTGGACGTCTCGGTGTCGATCACCGTGACCAGCGCATCGTCTTCGTTGGAGACATACAGCCAGCGATTGTTGGGGTGCAGGGCGAATTGCTCGGGGTCCTTGCCCGAGGGCAGTTCCTTGATGATCTTGCGGGTGGCCACGTCCATCACCTGGACCCGGTCCGAGTCGCTGGCGCAGATGTACAGCAGCTTGTTGTCGTGGGACAGCAGCAGACCACGGGGGCGTTGGCCGACGGGCAGGGTGTCGGTGACTTGCAGGGTCTGCATGTCGATCAGGCTGAGGCTGTTGTCCTTTTCATTGGAGACCCAGGCGGTGCTGGCGACGGCGTGGCTGGCGGCGAGCAGCAGGGCGCAGGAAAGAAGAGTGCGGCGCATGGCAGTTTCCTTGTTGTAGTTGTCGTATTCAGGGAAAGCGGCAGCTGACCTCGGGCTTGTCGTAACCCAGGCTGTCCATCTCGTTGAACGGGTGCAGGAAACCGTCCTGGGGCGAGGTGCTGACCAGCGCCCGCGGCTGCACGATCGGAATCGGTTGGCGCAACTGGCCGTTCCAGGGGCGGTAGCTGAGCTTGCGGCCCTTGAAACCGTCCAGCGGCAACTGGTCGCTGATTTCCAGGTCGCGGATCGCCATCGGTTCGGTCTTCCGGGATTTGCTCACGGCGCTGGCGATGCTGCGCACGGCCATCCACGCGGCGAAGTCGCGGTCGTTCATCCAGCGGCCGGCCAGGGCTTCGAAGCGCTTCTGCAGCTGGGCGGCGCCGTAGGTTTCCACGGTCTTGTGCCAACCCACCGGGGTCAGGCCCTGAGTCCCGGCGACCGGGCGCGGGTACCAGGTCTGGTAGGGCACGTATTCGCCGAAATCGCCGCGCTCATCGGCCACCAGCACCACATCGTATTCGGCGGTCTGGGTGAACAGCGGCATGTCGGCCTGGGCGCTGCGCCGTTGATCGTTGTCGAAACTCCAGGCTTTCTCCGCCACCAGTTGCAGGCCGAAGCGCTTGGCCGCTCGGCGCAGGGCGGCGGCGTAGGCTTGATCGTCGGTGGTCGGGCCGACGATCAGCAGCGCTCGTTGCCATTTGCGCACTACCAGAAATTGCGCCAGCGCATCGGCGAGCATCGCCCGGCTCGGCAGGCTGTGCAGCACGTTGGGCAGGCAATCGGTGCTGCGCAGGCTGTCGTCGGGGCTGCCGGCGTTGAACAGCAGGCTGTCGGGCAGCGCAGCACTGAGTTGGCGCAGGCTGCTGGCCGGTGCGTTCACCACGAACAGGCGCAGGCCTTGTTCATGCTGGGATTTTGCCGCTTCGAGCAAGGCTTGCGGGTTGTCGACACTGGCGCTGACCAGACTGTAGGCGTGATTGAGAAAGCGCCCAGTGCTGTTGCTGTCGGTGATCGCCAGTTCGGCGCCGCGCAGCCCGGCATCGGTGGGTTCGGCAATGACGTTCGACAGCAGCGGGCCAGGGTCCGGGCGATAACCCAGGTAGCCGATGCGCACCTGCAAGGGCGCGTCCGCCGCCTGGCTCTGGGTGACCAACCCGGCGGCGCAGGCAATCGCCAGCAGGTAGATCAAGGCGTAAGGGGCAAGCTGGCGCATAGGGCACTCCATTACAGGTAGCGCCAGCATAGGAAGCCCGGGCAGGCGTGGAAATATGCAGAAAGTACCAACCAGCCAGTACCAAGGTAGTAGCCCGTACCGGGCGGCGCGGTTTTAGCATGGGCAATAAAGGCCACGACTCTGGAGGGGACTGGGCATGCGTATCGTCAAGGCACTGCTGTTGCCGCTCCTGCTGATTCTCACCCTGATCGGCGTCGACCGGCTCCATGGCCCGCGTCCCGCACCTATGCAGGTGATGCCCGCGACACCGGGGCGCTAGGCATGTCGGCCCTGTGGCGGATCAACCTGTGGGTCTGCGGCTTTTTCGCGCTGGTCACCCTGGCGTGCACGGCGTTGCTGGTGCATCAGGCGCTGGCGGATGTGGAGCGTGAACTGCAATCGGCCGAAGCGGTGGTCGAGTACCTGAGCGAAACCGCCGCCCGTGACCCGGTCAGCCTGCAACCACGGCTGACCCAAGGCCTGCGCCATGTGCGTGTGCACTGGCTGGTGGCGGATGAACAACCCCGGCCAGCCGTGCAGGACGGGCTCGATGCCTGGCTCGCACGCTTGTTGTTCACTGAGGGCCGACACGGCGCAAGCGTTCTCGATCTGGCCGATGGCCGACGGGTGCAGATCGCAGTCGACCCGCGGGATGAAATCGACGAAGTCCGGGATTCCCTGCAACAGCTGCTCAGCCTGTGCGCGATGGCCCTGCTGGTCAGTCTGTTGACCATCCGCTGGGCCGTGCGCCGCGGCATGGGCTTGCTCGATGAGTTGCTGCGGGCGCTGCAGCAGGTGTGCGCCGGCCAGCTCAAGGTGCGCCTGCGCACCCAAGGGGGGCCCGAGGCTCGCCAACTGGCGGTGCATTTCAACCGCATGACCGCGGCGCTGGAACAGGCCGGCAGCGACAACGCCCGGCTGACCCAGGCCTTGCTGGCCGTACAGGAACAGGAGCGCACCCAACTGGCCCAGACCCTGCACGACGATCTCGGTCAGTACCTGGCCGGCATCCGTGCCCAGGCTTGTCTGCTGCGCCTGGTGGCCGATCAGCCGGCAACCGTCGAGCGCACCATGGTGGAACTGGAGCACAACTGCGAACACCTGCAACAGGGCTTTCGGGCATTGGTGCACAACCTCTATCCGGTGGTCCTGCAACACCTGTCGCTGGCCGACGCCATCCGCTTGCTGGTGGAGCAATGGCAGGGCCGCCAGGGCATCGATTGTCGACTGCGCCTCAGTGCGCAGTTACCAACGCTGTCGGCGCCAGACAAGACCCATCTGTACCGCTTGCTGCAGGAAGCCCTGACCAACATCGCCCGGCATGCCGACGCCAGCCAGGTGCGGGTGCGCCTGCAACATCAGGGCGCGCGCCTGCGCCTGCTGGTGCGCGATAACGGTCGCGGCGCCGCGCAACCCCAGCGCCCCGGCGTCGGCTTGTATTCGATGCGCGAACGCGCCCGTAGCCTGGGCGCCGAGTTGCGCATCATCAGTCACCCCGGCGCCGGTTGGGCGCTGGCCTTGAGCATGCCCCTGGAGGTTTCATGAGTATTTTGCTGGTCGATGACCATGCGGTAGTCCGCCAGGGCTACGCCAGCCTGTTGCGCGCCCTGTTGCCGGCGCTGCAGGTGCGTGAGGCGGCAACGGGGGAGGAAGCGTTGCTGCGCGTTCAGGAGAGCGTGCCGCAGCTGGTGATCATGGATTTCGGCTTGCCCGGCATCAGCGGCCTGGAAACCACCCGGCGCTTGCGCCAGCGCTTGCCGCAACTGCGGGTGCTGTTTTTCAGCATGCACGATGAACTGCCGCTGGTGCGCCAGGCACTGGACGCCGGGGCCGCGGGTTACCTGACCAAAAGCTCGGCGCCAGAAGTGTTGATCGAGGCGGTGCGGCGCGTGCTTGCCGGGCACGCCTACATCGAACAGCCGCTGGCTACGCAACTGGCTTGCCATGCGCAACAGGACGCCAGCGACCCGCGCCTGCAGAGCATGACCCAGCGCGAGCTGGAGATTTTCGTGATGCTCGCCAAGGGCACCCCGGCGCGGCAGATAGCCGAGCAACTGAGCATCAGCAGCAAGACGGTTTCCAATCACCTGACGTTGCTCAAGAGCAAGTTGCAGGTGAGCTCCCATGCCGAGCTGGTGCATCTGGGGATTGATATGGGGGTGGTGCGCAAGGCGGGGTGACTCGCTCGTCCATTCAACACCCATCCCCTGTGGGAGCGGGCTTGCTCGCGAAGACGGTGTGTCAGTCACGAAAATGCTCAATGACACTCCGCTTTCGCGAGCAAGCCCGCTCCCACAGGGGGGGTGTGTTGCATTCAGGTCATTTGTCCCATGTCGTCGGGCACCCCGTACAGCCCTCCATGTTCGCATCCTGAAAATTCGCATAGTGCTGGCGCGAGCCGCTGAGGTTGGCGTGCTCCAGGTTGCTTTCACCCAACTTGGCCTCCTGCAGGTTGGCGTCGCTCAGGTTGGCATCCTTGAGGTCGGCCTTGCTCAGCCAGGTCATCTCCAGGTCGGCGGCGCGCAGGTTGCTGTTGTGCAATCTGGCGCCGGAGAGGCGGGCGAATTGCAGGTAGGCGGCGCTGAGGTCGGCGTTGGCGAATTGCGCGCCCTGGGCGAACATCCCCCAGCCCTGGATCGCCACCAGCGTGGCGCCGGTGAAATCCGCCAGGCGCGCATTGCTTTGCTGCAGGCTCGCGCGGGTCAGATTAGCACCCTGTAGGCGGGCCTTTTCCAGGTTGGCGAGGTCGAGGCGGGCGTGGCGCAGGTCGGCCTCGCGCAGGTCGGCGCCGCTGAGGTTCATGTTGCGCAGGTCCTGGTTGCTCAGGTTGGCGCCCTTGAGGTTGGCGCCGGGGCACTGGCTGTGTTCGGCGATGGTGCAGCCGTTGATGATCAGGGGGGTCTCGTCGCCGTTGTCGGCGTGGGTCGGGAGGGCGCTTAGCAATAGCAGCAGGGGAAGGTACTTCATGGCGGGCGTCTCGTTGTGAGGAGGGGCGCAATCGCCAGCAAGCCGGCTCCTACAGGTTCGCGTTGTAGGCGCAGGTTGCTGGCGGTGGGGATCAGCGTTTCGCCGTCTGGTTATCCCAGCTCGGGATCTTGAACACCCAGAACGAGCCGCCCTGGGCCACCGGCTTGGTCAACTCCGCCATGTCGCCGCCCCACAACGGCACCGCGCCGCCGTAGCCGACGGTCACGCCGATGTACTGCTCGCCGTCCTGTTCCCAGGTGATCGGCGGCGAGACGATGCCGCTACCGGTCTGGAATTTCCACAGCTCCTTGCCGGTTTTCGCATCGAAGGCCTTGAAGAAACCGTCGCCGGTACCGGTGAACACCAGGTTGCCCTTGGTCGCCAGCACGCCGGCCCACAGCGGCAGGTGTTCCTTGTGCTCCCAGACCACCTTGCCGGTGGTCGGGTTCATCGCCCGCAGGGTGCCGACGTGATCGTCGTACATGCGCTTGATGCGAAACCCCATGCCCAGGTAGGCCGAGCCTTTCTTGTAGTTGACCTCTTCGGTCCAGTATTCCTCTTTCCATTGGTTGCCCGGAATGTAGAACAGCCCGGTGTCCTGGCTGTAGGCCATGGGGTTCCAGTTCTTGCCGCCGAGGAACGGCGGCGAGACTTCCACCGGCTTGCCCTTTGTCTCCCCCGGCAATGGCTTGACCGGGCGCTGGCCTTCGTTCTCCACCGGGCGGCCGGTCTTGAGGTCGATGTGGCTGGCCCAGGTGATGTTGTCGACGAAGGGGAAGGCGTTCTGCAATTTGCCGTTGTTGCGGTCGACCACGTAGAAGAAACCGTTGCGGTCGGCGTGGCCGGTGGCCTTGACCGTCTTGCCGTCCTTGTCTTTGTAGTCGAACAGCACCAGCTCGTTGTTGCCGGAGAAGTCCCAGGCATCGTTCGGCGTGTGCTGGTAGAACCATTTGACCTCGCCGGTGCTCGGGTCGACGCCCACCTGGCCGGAGGTGTAGAGGCTGTCGTAATCGTGCGGGTTGCCGTCCTTCGAGGTGCGCGCCCAGGTGTTCCAGGGGCCCGGATTGCCGGCGCCGACGATGATGGTGTTGGTGTCGGCATCGAAACTGGCGCTCTGCCAGGGTGCGCCGCCGCCATGGCTCCAGGCTTCGACCTTTCCGGTCTCGGTGGTCGGATCGTTCGGCCACGACGGCGCCTTGACGTCGCCGGTGGGGGTGCTGTCCTTGCCGTTCAGGCGGCCCATGTGGCCTTCGACGAAAGGCCGCATCCAGACTTCTTCGCCGGTGTCCGGGTCGCGGGCGTAGAGCTGGCCGACCACGCCGAACTCATCACCGGAACTGCCGTGGATCAGCAGCACCTTGCCGCTGGTCTTGTCCTTGATCAGCACCGGGGCGCCAGTCATGGTGTAGCCCGCGGCGTGGTCGCCGAACTTCTTGTTCCACACCACTTTTCCGGTGTTCTTGTCCAGGGCGATCAGCCGCGCATCGAGGGTGCCGAAGTAGATCTTGTCGCCATAGATCGCCGCGCCGCGGTTGACCACGTCGCAGCACGGACGAATGTTGTCCGGCAGGCGGTGGTTGTAGGTCCACAGGCGTTTGCCGGTCTTGGCATCCAGGGCGAATACCCGCGAATACGAGCCGGTGACATAGACCACGCCGTCCCTGACGATGGCCTGGGATTCCTGGCCGCGCTGCTTCTCGTCACCGAAGGAATAGGACCAGGCCGGGGTCAGCTTGAACACGTTCTTGTCGTTGACCTGGGCCAGGGGACTCCAGCGCTGGGCATTGGTGCCCATGCCGTATTGCAGCACGTCTTTCGTCGTCAGGTGGTCGTTGGCAATGTCTTCCCAACTGACGTTTTTGCCAGCGGTGGCCGGGGTGGACTCGGCATGACCAGTAGCACTCAGGGACAGGCTGGCGGCCAGCAAAAATGTCTGCACGGCGACGGTCAGGGGGGAAAGGGCGGGTAGCGATCTTATTGTCATGGTGGCAGTTCCCAGTGGAGGTTTTGGCCTGCACAGGGTGGGGCGCCCGCCGTGTGGCGGATACGGAAAATGTCCCGCCGTTGCCGGGAAAAATTCCCAGGGGCCACCTGATTTGGGCGTCCCTCCAAGGCCTTACTACCAAGGGACTAGACGGCGGCCACCAAAGCAGCATGGGGTCAGCGCGTCGGGGTTCCTAAGATGGTTGCCATAGCCTCTGCCAAGAGGTCTTGCGTGCAATCCAGAGGGCATAACAATGACAACAAAACGCAACGCCTTGCTCGTTGCCGGACTGCTGGCCGGCTTTATCAGTGCAGGTTCCGTATGGGCCCACGGCAATGTGGTGCCACAAGCCGTTGAGACCAAAGGCCTGACCCCGATCAAGGATGCCGGCGTCCAGGTGGATGGCGACGGCTGGGCCGCCGTGAACCCTTACCGCAGTTCCCCGGAGCACGACAAGGCAGTGGAAATCGGCTCGTCGGCCTACAACCAGAACTGTGCGGCCTGCCATGGCCTGGAAGCCAAGTCCGGTGGTATCGCGCCGGACCTGCGCATGCTCGATGTCGGCGAGGCGGGCGATGAATGGTTCGTTGAGCGGGTGCGCCATGGCGCGGTGCGTGACGGCCGCGTGTATATGCCGAAGATGGCCGACTACCTGAGCCAGGAAGCCCTGTGGGCGGTGCGCAGTTACCTGGACAGCGTCCACGTCGAGGAGTGACCCATGCGCCTGCTCGCGGTGTTGATCGGCGCTGTGTGGCTGTGCTGCCAGTCGGTGCAGGCGCAGGTTCGCAACTATGACGAAATGATCGCCGCCGGGGAGCTGAAAGTGGCGGTCTACAAGGATTTTGCCCCCTACAGTTTTGAAGACGCCGGTCAGCCCCGGGGTGTCGATGTCGAACTGGCCCAGGCGCTGGCCAAGGCGCTGGGCGTGCGCCTGACGCTGATCTGGGCGCCCGCCGGGTAAAAGCTCGACGACGACCTGCGCGATTACATCTGGCGGGCCAGCCCGCTGCACAACCAGCAACTGGCCGACCTGATGATGCGGGTGCCGTACGACCGCGATTACGCGCAGAAACGCAACGAATTCGGCGAGATGGAAAACGGCCATGTGGTGATGTTCGGCCCATACCAGAACGAGCAGTGGCAGGTCGCCTACGACCGTCGACGGCTGGACAAGGTGGCCAGCGTCGCGGTGTTCGAGCAACACCCGATCGGCGTCGAGGTCGACAGCGTGCCCTCGTTCTACCTGACCTCGGTGTTCAACGGCATGCTCGCCGGCAAGACCCGTCACTACCCGGGCGTGCCCCAGGCGTTTGCGGCGATGAAGGCCGGCGAGGTCGACGCGGTCATGGCCATGCGCGGCGAGATCGACTGGCAAGTGCATGAAGCGGCCGACCCGCAGTTGACCCTGGCGGAAAACGCCTACCCGAACATGGGCAAGCAGCTCTGGGAGATCGGCATGGCGGTGCACGAAAGCAACCGGCAATTGGCCTATGCCGTGGAGGAGGCGCTGGAAGGCCTGATCCGCGAAGGCTCGGTGAAAACCATCTATGGCCATTACGGCCTGCGTTACGACGTGCCCGAGATGTACCAATAGGAGCAAGGGATGATCTGGCGAGGGAGTTGTCTGTTGGTCGTGTGGCTGATCCTGAGCCCGGCTGCCCGGGCGGTGGACATCGATCCGGGCCAGGATCCGGTACCGTCGGTGATGTGGGCCTTCTATCACAAGCAGATGCTGGGCGATGCGCCGTTCGTGTTCGACCAGCGGGTCAAGCTGCTGGCGCCGCCATTCGCCGAAGATGCCCGGCAAGTGCCCCTGGAAATCGACGCCCGGGCGTTCAAGGGCGAGGTGGTGAAAATCCTTGCCTGGGCGGAACTCAATCCCCTGCCGAAAATCGTCGATTTCGAACCGCTGGATGGTGTGTTGCCGTGGCTGTCGATCCGCATCCGCGTCGAACAGGCCACGCCCTTGCGCGCGGCGGTGTTGACCCGTGACGGGGTGTGGCATGTCGGTTCGACCCTGATCGACGCGGCAGGCGGCGGTTGCACCGCGCCCAGCGTGGTACGCACCCAGGCGGGCTGGGAAGAACACATCGGCGAAGTGCTGGGCGGCCGTTACCCGCGGGAGGCATTCAGCCGCGTGCGCCTGCAGGTGGCGCATCCAATGGACAACGGCATGGTCAGCGGCATCCCGGAATTTTTCCTCAACCATGCCGAGTTGCGCAATCAGCACGATCAGCTTTTGGCCCGCCTCGAGCTGTTCCCCGCCGTCAGCGAAAACCCCAGCCTGGCCTTTGATATCGAAGGGGCAGGGCCGACGCGCCTGTTGTTGCGCGATAACAGCGGCAATCGGTTCGATGCGTCGATCCCCTGAATCCAAGGAGTCTGTCATGCGCTGGATGCTGCTGTTGTTGATCGGCCTGGGCCTGCCGGCCATGGCCGAACTCGAGTACTCGCTCAAGCCCAGGCAGATCGCCGAAGACACCTGGCTGCTCGAAGGCAGCACCGACAATTTCGCCAGGGATAACGGTGGCAACATCGTCAACACGGCGTTCATCGTGACCGAGCGGGGCGTGGTGGTGATCGATACCGGACCGTCCAGGCGTTATGGCGAGGCCATGCGCCGGGCCATCGCGGCGACCACCGACAAGCCGGTGATCCAGGTGCTGTTGACCCATCATCACCCCGACCATGTGCTGGGCAACCAGGCGTTTACCGACGTGCCGATTGGCGCACTGGCCGGCACCAGCGAGCTGCTGCAAAAGCAGGGCGATGCCATGGCCGAGAACATGTACCGGCTGGTGGGCGACTGGATGCGCGGCACCGAAGTGGTGTTGCCGACGCAGGCGCTGACGCCGGGTGTGGAAAGTTTTGGGAATCACGATTTGCGCCTGCTGAGCCTGGGTGGGCATACGGGTGCGGATCTGGCTATTCTCGACCAGAAAACCGGCGTGCTATTCGCCGGGGACCTGGTGTTTTATCAGCGGGCGCTGACCACGCCCAACAGTCCGGGGCTGGCGGTGTGGCTGGCCGACATCGCGACCCTGCAGGCTTTACCCTGGACACTGATCGTGCCCGGCCACGGCGCGGTCGCCAGCGATCCACAGCCCTTCGCGCAAATGCGCGACTACCTGGGCTGGCTCGATCAGTTGATGCGCGACGGCGCGGCCAACGGCAGCGACATGAGCGAGATGATCCGCAGCCCGATTCCCGAGCGCTTTGCCGGGATCAACCTCAGCCGCTACGAATTGATCCGCAGCGTCAGTCATTTGTACCCGCGTTACGAGCGAGTGCAGATGACCCGAGTCGACTCCAACTCAAACAACTGACCCACCCAAATCCCCTGTGGGAGCGGGCTTGCTCGCGAAAGCGGTGTGCCAGGCAATACATACGTTGAATGTAAAGGCCTCTTCGCGAGCAAGCCCGCTCCCACAGGGGGTGTTGGTCGGCATCCGACCCTGTACCAAGGAACTAGAAAACTCCACATTGCGGGCAATTGTTGTCCGGGCGGCGGCGCCCAAGAATCTGCACCAGACCGGGAAAATTTCCCGGAAATAACAAAAAACTGCAGAGGAAGCCGTCATGACTCAACCCGCACGTCGCCAGCCCTTCGTCTTGAGCCTGCTGCTCAGTGCCATGCTGTTGTCCGGCCAGGCCTTGGCCGGGGTTTCCGACCAGGACATTCTCCAGGATCCCAAGAACCCCGAGCAGATCGTCACCAACGGCCTCGGCGTACAGGGTCAGCGCTACAGCCCGCTGGAGATCCTCAACGTCGACAACGTCAAGGAGCTGCGACCGGTGTGGGCGTTCTCCTTCGGCGGGGAAAAGCAGCGCGGCCAGCAGGCGCAGCCGATGATCAAGGACGGCGTGATGTACATGACCGGCTCCTATTCGCGGGTGTTCGCCGTGGATGCGCGTACCGGCAAGAAGCTCTGGCAATACGATGCGCGCCTGCCGGATGACATCCGCCCCTGCTGCGACGTGATCAACCGTGGCGTCGCGCTGTACGGCGACCTGGTGATCTTCGGCACCCTCGACGCCAAGCTCGTGGCGCTGAACAAGGACACCGGCAAGGTGGTCTGGAGCAAGAAAGTCGCCGACCACAAGGAAGGCTACTCGATCAGCGCCGCGCCGCTGGTAATCAACGGCAAGCTGATCACCGGCGTGGCCGGTGGCGAATTCGGCGTGGTCGGCAAGATCGAAGCCTACGACCCGAAGAACGGTACTTTGCTGTGGAGCCGGCCAACGGTGGAAGGCCACATGGGTTACGTCTACAAGGACGGCAAGGCCGTGGAAAACGGCATCTCCGGCGGCGAAGCGGGCAAGACCTGGCCGGGCGACCTGTGGAAGACCGGCGGCGCCGCGCCTTGGCTGGGCGGTTATTACGACCCGGAAACCAACCTGCTGTTGTTCGGCACCGGCAACCCGGCGCCCTGGAACTCGCACCTGCGCCCTGGCGACAACCTCTACTCGTCGTCGCGCCTGGCGCTCAACCCGGACGACGGCACCATCAAGTGGCACTTCCAGAGCACGCCCCACGACGGCTGGGACTATGACGGCGTCAACGAGTTGGTGTCGTTCAACTACACCGAGGGCGGCAAGGAAATCAAGGCGGCGGCCACCGCTGACCGCAACGGTTTCTTCTACGTGCTGGACCGCACCAACGGCAAATTCATCCGCGGCTTCCCGTTCGTGGACAAGATCACCTGGGCCACCGGCCTGGATAAGACCGGTCGGCCGATCTACAACGAAGCCAGCCGTCCTGGCGCACCGGGCACGGAAGCCAAGGGCAGCTCGGTGTTCGTCGCGCCGGCCTTCCTCGGCGCGAAAAACTGGATGCCGATGGCCTACAACCGCGACACCGGCTTGTTCTACGTGCCGTCCAACGAATGGGGCATGGACATCTGGAACGAAGGCATCGCCTACAAGAAAGGCGCGGCGTTCCTCGGTGCCGGTTTCACCATCAAGCCGTTGAATGAAGACTACATCGGCGTGCTGCGGGCGATCGACCCGAAAACCGGCAAGGAAGTCTGGCGCCACAAGAACTTCGCGCCGCTGTGGGGCGGTGTGCTGACCACCAAGGGCAACCTGGTGTTCACCGGCACGCCGGAAGGATTCCTGCAGGCGTTCAATGCCAAGACCGGCGAGAAGGTCTGGGAATTCCAGACCGGCTCCGGCGTGCTCGGCTCGCCCGTGACCTGGGAAATGGACGGCGAACAGTACGTCTCGGTGCTCTCCGGCTGGGGCGGCGCCGTGCCGCTGTGGGGCGGCGAAGTGGCCAAGCGGGTCAAGGACTTCAACCAGGGCGGCATGCTCTGGACCTTCAAGTTGCCCAAAGACCTCGTTGCCAAACACTAATCCCCAGTCCACCGCATAACCCCCCCACATTTGGGTGTGTGCAACGCCTACGACCAAATGACGAGAGCTCCTCCTGCCAACGATGCATTCGTCTGGCGTGCGGGGCTCACTAGTATCGGTGCATCGCCTGTCGGCACGACAGGCATCGACCCAGACAGAGGCCCACCATGATCTACGCCCAACCCGGAACACCTGGCGCCGTCGTGACGTTCAAGCCACGCTACGGCAACTTCATCGGTGGCGAATTCGTCGCGCCGGTCAATGGCGAGTACTTCACCAACACCTCGCCGGTCAACGGCGAAGTGATCGCCGAATTCCCGCGCTCAAGCGCCGCCGACATCGACAAGGCCCTGGACGCCGCCCATGCCGCCGCCGATGCCTGGGGCAAGACCTCGGCCCAGGACCGCTCCCTGGTGCTGTTGAAAATCGCCGACCGCATCGAGCAGAACCTGGAAATCCTCGCCGTCACCGAAACCTGGGACAACGGCAAGGCCGTGCGCGAAACCCTCAACGCCGACGTGCCCCTGGCCGCCGACCATTTCCGTTACTTCGCCGGCTGCATCCGCGCCCAGGAAGGCGGCGCCGCCGAGATCAACGAACTGACCACCGCCTATCACTTCCACGAACCCCTGGGCGTGGTGGGGCAGATCATTCCGTGGAACTTCCCGCTGCTGATGGCTGCCTGGAAACTCGCGCCAGCATTGGCTGCAGGCAACTGCATCGTGCTCAAGCCCGCAGAACAAACGCCGCTGTCGATCATGGTCTTCGCCGAACTGATCGCCGACCTGCTGCCGGCCGGCGTGCTGAACATCGTCCAGGGTTTCGGTCGCGAAGCCGGGGAGGCCCTCGCCACCAGCAAGCGCATCGCCAAGATCGCCTTCACCGGCTCGACCCCTGTGGGCGCGCACATCATGCATTGCGCCGCCGAGAACATCATTCCGAGCACCGTTGAGCTGGGCGGCAAGTCGCCGAACATCTTCTTCGAAGACATCATGAACGCGGAACCTGCGTTCATCGAAAAAGCCGCCGAAGGCCTGGTGCTGGCGTTCTTCAACCAGGGCGAAGTGTGCACCTGTCCGTCCCGGGCCCTGGTGCAGGAGTCGATCTACGAACCCTTCATGGCCGAAGTCATGAAGAAGATCGTCAAGATCAAGCGCGGCAACCCGCTGGACACCGAGACCATGGTTGGCGCCCAGGCTTCCGAACAGCAATACGACAAGATCCTCTCGTACCTGGCCATCGCCCAGGAGGAGGGCGCCGAACTGCTCACCGGCGGCGCGGCCGAGCGTCTGGAGGGCGACCTGTCCAGCGGCTATTACATCCAGCCGACGCTGCTCAAGGGCCACAACAAGATGCGCGTGTTCCAGGAGGAAATCTTCGGGCCGGTGGTGGGCGTCACCACGTTCAAGGACGAAGCCGAGGCACTGGCCATCGCCAACGACAGCGAGTTCGGCCTCGGTGCCGGCCTGTGGACCCGCGACATCAACCGCGCCTACCGCATGGGCCGGGCGATCAAGGCCGGGCGCGTGTGGACCAACTGCTACCACCTGTACCCGGCGCATGCGGCGTTCGGCGGGTACAAGAAGTCCGGCGTCGGCCGGGAGAACCACAAGATGATGCTCGACCATTACCAGCAGACCAAGAACCTGCTGGTGAGCTACGACATCAATCCGTTGGGGTTCTTCTGATCCCTTGAATTCACCGCGAAACAAAATGTGGGAGCGGGCTTGCTCGCGAAAGCGGAGTGTCAGTCAACCATCTTGTTGAATGTGACGCCGCCTTCGCGAGCAAGCCCGCTCCCACATGGGTATGTGGGGTATTGGAAATTTGTGTCACCCCCCCCCTACCAAATCACCCCCAAACCTCCTTCGAAAGTAGCATTCGACCCCCTGGCCCACCGTGCATTAATGGCTCTACCGGAATCGCCCGGCACAAGAAGAGGAATGACCCATGTGGACTAAACCCGCGTTTACCGATCTGCGCATTGGCTTCGAAGTGACGATGTATTTCGCCAACCGTTGATTGATCACCCGGCCAGCCGTGGCGTTGGCCGGGCCTGCCTTCTGGAGCATTGCCCATGCACATCCGCGTTCTCGGTTCCGCCGCCGGCGGTGGTTTCCCGCAGTGGAACTGCAACTGCCGCCAGTGCGCCGGTGTGCGCAATGGCAGTGTGCGGGCCCAGCGTCGCACGCAGTCGTCGATCGCCCTGAGCGACAACGGTGTGGACTGGGTGCTGTGCAATGCTTCACCGGACATCCGCGCACAACTCGACAGTTTTGCGCCGCTGCAGCCGGCGCGACGTTTGCGCGACAGCGCCATCGCCGGTGTGGTGCTGCTGGACAGCCAGATCGATCACTGCACCGGGCTGCTGAGCCTGCGCGAAGGCTGCCCGCATGACGTGTGGTGCACCGAGCGGGTTCATCAGGACCTCAGCAGCGGCTTCCCGTTGTTCACCATGCTCGGTCACTGGAACGGCGGCTTGCAGTGGCAACCGGTCGGACTGGACCGCGAGCCCTTCCAGATCGCGGCCTGCCCGCAGTTGCAGTTTCGCGCGATTCCATTGGTCAGTAACGCGCCGCCGTATTCACCCAATCGCGGCAACCCGCAACCGGGCGACACCATCGGTTTGTTCATCGAAGACCCGCTTAGCGGCGCCTCGCTGTTCTACGCGCCGGGCCTTGGACAGATCGACGATGAGGTGCTGGCCTGGATGCAGCGCGCCGATTGCCTGTTGCTCGACGGCACCCTGTGGCGCGACGACGAGATGCGTATTTGCGAAGTCGGGCAGAACCTGGGCAGCGAAATGGGCCACCTGGCGCAAAGTGGGCCCGGCGGTATGCTGGAAGTGCTGGAGGGTTTCCCCGGCCAGCGCAAGGTGCTGATCCACATCAACAACACCAATCCGATCCTCGATGAAGACTCGGCCGAGCGGGCCCTGCTGGAGCGGCGGGGGATTGAAGTGGCTTATGACGGCATGAGCATTGTGTTGTAGCTAATGGCCCCTTCGCGAGCAAGCCCGCTCCCACAATGAAACGCATTCCCCCTGTGGGAGCGGGCTTGCTCGCGAAGGCGTCAGTTCAGACACCGCCAAATCCGGAGACCGGCAATGACCGACACCCCCATGCCCCCCAGCGAATTCGAAGCCGCCCTGCGCGCCAAGGGCGCCTGCTACCACATCCATCACCCCTTCCACCAAGCCATGTACGCCGGCCGCGCCAGCCGCGCACAGATCCAGGGCTGGGTCGCCAATCGCTTCTACTACCAGCTCAACATCCCGCTCAAGGACGCGGCGATCCTGGCCAACTGCCCGGACCGCGAAGTGCGCCGGGAATGGCTGCAACGGATCATCGATCATGACGGTACGCCTGGCAGCGAGGGCGGTATCGAAGCCTGGCTGCGCCTGGGCGAGG
The DNA here is from genome assembly GCF_035065025.1 of Pseudomonas sp. YuFO8. NCBI lineage: Bacteria > Pseudomonadati > Pseudomonadota > Gammaproteobacteria > Pseudomonadales > Pseudomonadaceae > Pseudomonas > Pseudomonas sp. YuFO8. Next base: position 22,846 of record NZ_JAXDEQ010000043.1, read on the forward strand.
CGGTGGGACTCGACCGCGAGCAGATCCTCTCCCAGGAACTGGTGCTCCCCGGCGTACGTTTTGCCGTGGATGCCTACGTCAATTTCGCCCGGCGTGCCTGCTGGCAGGAAGCGGCCAGCAGCTCGTTGACCGAGCTGTTCGCGCCGCAGATCCATCAGTCGCGACTCGATGCCTGGCCGACCCATTACCCGTGGATCGACCCCGCCGGCTACGACTACTTCCGCACGCGCCTGAGCCAGGCCCGACGGGATGTCGAACACGGCTTGCGCATCACCCTGGCCCACTACGTCACCCTCGAGGCCCAGCAACGCATGCTGCAGATCCTGCAATTCAAGCTCGACGTGCTGTGGAGCATGCTCGACGCCATGAGCATGGCCTATGAGCTGGAGCGCCCGCCGTATCACACGGTGACAACCGAGCGCGTCTGGCATCGGGGGATCGCGCTGTGAGCCTGGTCAAACGCGCGCATTCACCGACGCTGCGCCCGGGTTTTCGCTTGCAGTGGGAACCGCGCCAGGACTGCCACGTGTTGCTCTACCCCGAAGGCATGATCAAGCTCAACGCCAGTGCGGGGCAGATTCTCGAGCTGCTGGACGGCCAGCGCAGCGTCGCGGCGATCATCGACCGGCTGACCGCGAGTTTTCCTGAGGTGCCGGGCATCGACGAGGACGTGCTGGCTTTCCTGGAGGTGGCCCATGCGCAATTCTGGATCGAGTGACGCGCTGCCGGGGCCGCCGTTGTGGCTGCTGGCGGAGCTGACCTATCGCTGTCCGTTGCAGTGTCCGTATTGCTCCAATCCCCTGGATTTCGCCCGCCACGGCGAGGAACTGGACACCGAGGAATGGATTCGCGTGTTCCGTGAGGCGCGCGAAATGGGCGCCGCGCAATTGGGCTTTTCCGGTGGCGAACCGTTGGTGCGGCCCGACCTGGCCGAGTTGATCAAGGCCGCGCGGGACATGGGTTACTACACCAACCTGATCACCTCGGGCATCGGCCTGACCGAGCAGAAGGTGCGTGACTTCAAGGTCGCCGGGCTCGATCACATCCAGATCAGTTTCCAGGCCGCCGACGAAGCGGTGAACAACATGCTCGCCGGCTCGCGCAAGGCCTTTGCGCAGAAGCTGGCGATGGCCCGGGCGGTGAAAGCCCAGGGTTATCCGATGGTGCTGAACTTCGTCACCCATCGGCACAACATCGATGACATCGCCAGGATCATTGATCTGTGCCTGGAGCTGGAAGCGGATTTCGTCGAATTGGCCACCTGCCAGTTCTATGGCTGGGCCGAGCTCAACCGCGTCGGCCTGCTGCCGACCCGGGAGCAACTGCAACGGGCCGAGCGCATCACCAATGAATATCGCGAGCGTCTTGAGGCCCAGGGGCATCCCTGCAAGCTGATTTTCGTCACCCCCGATTACTACGAAGAACGTCCCAAGACCTGCATGAACGGCTGGGCCAACCTGTTTCTCGACATCACCCCGGACGGCACGGCGCTGCCTTGCCACAGCGCCCGGCAATTGCCGGTGCAGTTTCCCAACGTGCGCGAGCACAGCATCGAGCACATCTGGAACCAATCGTTGGGTTTCAACCGTTTTCGTGGCGATGACTGGATGAAGGAGCCGTGTCGTTCCTGCGATGAAAAACACAAGGACCTGGGGGGCTGCCGCTGCCAGGCGTTCATGCTCACCGGCGACGCGGCCAATGCCGACCCTGTGTGCAGCAAGTCGCCCCATCACGGGGTGATCCTCAAGGCCCGCGAAGAAGCAGAGGCGCCGGGGCAGGGCATGGAGCACCTGACGTTGCGCAACGCGAAGGCTTCGCAGCTGATCTACCGCGGATGACCCTGGCAACACCCCCCCCTGTAGGAGCGAGCTTGCTCGCGAAGAACCCGAGAGCGCCGCTGAGTGTCAGGCTCCCAGCGTTATCGTTGACGACCATCGCGAGCAAGCTCGCTCCTACAGGGGACCTGCAGTGAACCCAGCCATTGGTCTGATTGCATTCGCAGCCGGATGCTTTAGTGTGGACCTTACCTTCCAAAACAATAAAAACAGGCTTTCCAATGAGCCAGAGTCTCAGTCAGCTGCGTAAATTCGTTTCGCCTGAAATCATCTTCGGTGCCGGTTGCCGGCACAACGTCGGCAACTATGCCAAGACCTTTGGCGCGCGCAAGGTGCTGGTGGTCAGCGACCCGGGGGTGATTGCCGCCGGATGGGTGGCGGATGTCGAAGCCAGCCTGCAAGCCCTGGGCATCGAATACTGCCTGTACAGCGGCGTCTCGCCCAACCCGCGAGTGGAAGAGGTGATGCTCGGTGCCGAGCTGTATCGGGAAAACCACTGCGATGTGATCGTTGCCGTCGGCGGCGGCAGCCCGATGGATTGCGGTAAAGGCATCGGCATTGTCGTCGCCCATGGCCGCAGCATCCTCGAGTTCGAAGGCGTGGACACCATCCGCGTGCCCAGCCCGCCGCTGATCCTGATTCCGACCACCGCCGGCACCTCGGCCGACGTCTCGCAGTTCGTGATCATTTCCAATCAGCAGGAACGCATGAAGTTCTCCATCGTCAGCAAGGCGGTGGTGCCGGACGTGTCGCTGATCGACCCGGAAACCACCCTGAGCATGGACCCGTTCCTGTCGGCCTGTACCGGCATCGACGCGCTGGTGCATGCCATCGAAGCCTTCGTGTCGACCGGGCACGGGCCGCTGACCGATCCCCATGCGCTGGAAGCCATGCGCCTGATCAACGGCAACCTGGTGCAGATGATCGCCAACCCGACGGACATCGCCCTGCGCGAGAAAATCATGCTCGGCAGCATGCAGGCCGGGCTGGCGTTCTCCAACGCGATCCTTGGCGCGGTGCATGCCATGTCCCACAGCCTCGGCGGCTTTCTCGACCTGCCCCATGGCCTGTGCAACGCGGTGCTGGTGGAGCACGTCGTGGCGTTCAACTATGACTCGGCACCGGACCGCTTCAAGGTCATCGCCGAGACGTTCGGCATCGACTGCCGCGGCCTCAATCACCGGCAGATCTGCGGGCGCCTGGTCGAGCACCTGATCGCGCTCAAGCATGCCATCGGTTTCCACGAAACCCTCGGGCTGCATGGGGTCAGGACCTCGGACATTCCATTCCTGTCGCAACACGCCATGGATGACCCGTGCATCCTCACCAACCCGCGCGAATCCAGTCAGCGTGATGTCGAGGTCGTCTATGGCGAAGCCCTCTGACGAGCAACAACGGGCGCTGGCCGGATTACTCGGATTAGGCAGTCATTCGGCGCGCAAGAGCCATTACCCGGAACTGGCCGCGCGCCTCGACGAACTGGAAGCCGAGCGCAACCGCTACAAATGGTTGTTCGAAAACGCGGTCCACGGGATTTTCCAGGCCAGCCTGCACGACGGCATGCGCGCCGCCAACCCGGCCCTGGCGCGCATGCTTGGTTATCAGGACCCGCAGGAGGTGCTGTTCTCCCTGGCGGACCTGGCGAGCAACCTGTTTGTCGGCGGTGCCCAGGAGCTGGAAGACATCGGCGAAATCCTCACCCACCAGGGCAGCCTGCACGGCTATGAAACCCAGTTGCGGCGCAAGGACGGCAGCCATCTCGACGTGCTGATGAACCTGCTGCTCAAGCCCGACCAGGAAGGGCTGGTGGAAGGTTTCGTCGCCGACATCACCGAACGCAAGCTTGCCCAGGAACGCCTGCAGCAACTCAACGACCAACTGGAACAGCGCGTGACCGCGCGCACCGACGAACTGCTGGAAGCCAACCGCAACCTGCAACAACAGATCACCCAGCGTAAACAGATCGCCGAAGCCCTGCGCGATGCACGGGACGCCGCGCAGGCCGCCAACCGCAGCAAGGACAAATACCTCGCTGCGGCGAGTCATGACCTGTTGCAACCGCTCAACGCCGCGCGGTTGCTGATCTCGACCTTGCGTGAGCGCAAGCTGCCCGAGGTCGAGCAGGTGCTGGTTGAACGTACCCATCAGGCGCTGGAAGGCGCCGAGGACCTGCTCACCGACTTGCTGGACATCTCCCGCCTCGATCAAGCGGCGGTCAAGCCGGATGTCGCGCTGTACCGCCTCGACGAATTGCTCGGGCCGCTGGTCTCGGAGTTCCAGTCCGTGGCCCAGGCCGCCGGCTTGCGGTTGCGCGTGCACATGGGCGATTACGCCATTCGCACCGACTTGCGCCTGATGACCCGGATCCTGCGCAACTTCCTCAGTAACGCCTGTCGCTACACCGACGAAGGCAGCATCCTGCTGGGGGCCCGTTGCCGGGGCGACAAGCTGCGCCTGGAAGTGTGGGACACCGGACGCGGCATTCCCGCCGATCGCCTGGACTCCATCTTCCTCGAATTCAATCAGCTGGACGTGGGCCGCGCCGCCGACCGCAAGGGCGTGGGGCTGGGGCTGGCGATCGTCGAGCGCATCGCGAAAATCCTCGACTACCGCATCCAGGTGCACTCGCTTCCGGGCCGCGGATCGATGTTCAGCATCGAGGTACCGATATCCCGCGAGGTGCCTTTGCCCATCAGCCTCGCGGCACCGCAACCGGGCACGGGTAATCCGCTGCCGGGCCGGCGATTGCTGGTGCTGGACAATGAAGTGAGCATCCTCGAAAGCATGAGTGCGTTGCTCGGGCAGTGGGGCTGCGACGTGGTCACCGCCACCGATGAACACTCGGCGCTGGCGGCCCTGGCCGGTCAGGCGCCGGAACTGATCCTGGCCGATTATCACCTGGACCACGGCGTGGTGGGCTGTGATGTGGTCAGGCATTTGCGCGAGCATTACCGCCAGGCCATTCCTGCGGTGATCATCACAGCGGACCGTACGGACCAGTGCCGGCGCTCGTTGCAACGGCTCGAAGCGCCGCTGCTGAACAAACCGGTGAAACCCGGCAAGTTGCGCGCCGTGCTGAGCCAGTTGCTGGGAGCACCGGCTTGAGCGTCGCTGCACATTTCGATCATTAAGTTGTCAGTTTCGGTCATTGAGCCGCAGCTGCGCGGCTCTTAGTCTGTCGAACATGACTGACGGGGGCCGTAGAGCTTCCGCTTTTTCCGTGATCGCTCGCTGTGGAGTTACCGATGACCGCCGCCCATTACCCGCACCTGTTGGCCCCGCTGGACCTGGGATTCACCACGTTGCGCAACCGCACCCTGATGGGTTCGATGCACACCGGCCTTGAGGAAAAGCCCGGCGGTTTCGAGCGCATGGCGGCGTACTTCGCCGAGCGTGCCCGTGGCGGTGTCGGCCTGATGGTCACCGGCGGTATCGGCCCGAACGACGAGGGCGGCGTGTATTCCGGCGCGGCCAAGCTGACCACCGAAGAAGAAGCGCTCAAGCACCGCATCGTCACCCGCGCGGTGCACGAGGCGGGCGGCAAGATCTGCATGCAGATCCTCCACGCCGGTCGTTATGCCTACAGCCCGAAACAGGTTGCGCCGAGCGCGATCCAGGCGCCGATCAACCCGTTCAAGCCCAAGGAGCTGGACGAGGAAGGCATCGAGAAGCAGATCAGCGATTTCGTCACCTGCTCGACCCTGGCCCAGCAGGCCGAGTACGACGGCGTCGAGATCATGGGTTCCGAAGGTTATTTCATTAACCAGTTCCTCGCCGCCCACACCAACCACCGCACCGACCGCTGGGGCGGCAGCTACGAAAACCGCATGCGCCTGCCGGTGGAAATCGTGCGTCGCGTGCGTGAGGCGGTTGGCCCGAACTTCATCATCATTTTCCGTCTGTCGATGCTCGACCTGGTCGAGGGCGGCAGCACCTGGGACGAAATCGTGCTGTTGGCCAAGGCCATCGAGCAGGCTGGTGCGACGATCATCAACACCGGCATCGGCTGGCACGAAGCGCGAATCCCGACCATTGCCACCAAGGTGCCGCGCGCGGCCTTCAGCAAGGTCACGGCCAAACTGCGCGGCTCGGTGAACATTCCGCTGATCACCACCAACCGCATCAACACCCCGGAAGTCGCCGAGCAGATCCTTGCCGAGGGCGATGCCGACATGGTCTCCATGGCGCGGCCGTTCCTCGCCGACCCGGACTTCGTCAACAAGGCCGCCGAAGGCCGCGCCGATGAAATCAATACCTGCATCGGCTGCAACCAGGCGTGCCTGGACCACACCTTCGGCGGCAAGCTGACCAGTTGCCTGGTCAACCCGCGCGCCTGCCACGAAACCGAACTCAACTATGTGCCGGTGCAGCAGATCAAGAAAATCGCCGTGGTCGGTGCCGGGCCTGCGGGGTTGTCCGTCGCCACCGTGGCGGCCGAGCGTGGCCATGCGGTGACGCTGTTCGATTCGGCCAGCGAAATCGGCGGTCAGTTCAACGTGGCCAAGCGGGTACCGGGCAAGGAAGAGTTCTTCGAGACCCTGCGTTACTTCGGTCGCAAGCTGCAGACCACTAACGTCGAGGTGTGCCTGAACACCCGCGTCGATGTGGCGAAACTGGTCGAGGGCGGCTACGACGAGATCATCCTGGCGACCGGTATTGCGCCGCGCTTGCCGGCGATTCCGGGGGTGGAAAATGCCAAGGTGCTGAGCTACCTGGACGTGCTGCTCGAGCGCAAACCGGTGGGCAAGCGAGTCGCGGTGATCGGCGCTGGCGGTATCGGCTTCGACGTCTCGGAATTCCTGGTTCACCAGGGCCAGGCCACCAGCCTGAACCGCGATGAATTCTGGAAGGAGTGGGGCATCGACACTCACCTGGAAGCCCGCGGCGGTGTCGCCGGCATCAAGGCGGCGCCCCATGCACCGGCCCGCGAAGTGTTCCTGCTGCAGCGCAAGAAATCCAAGGTCGGCGACGGCCTGGGCAAGACCACCGGCTGGATTCACCGCACCGGTCTGAAGAACAAGCAGGTGCAGATGCTCAACAGCGTCGAGTACCTGAAGATCGACGACGAAGGCCTGCACATCCGCATCGGCGAAACCGGTGAGTCGCAGGTGCTGCCGGTGGACAACATTGTGATCTGCGCCGGGCAGGACCCGCTGCGCGAGTTGCAGGAAGGCCTGGTGGCGGCGGGGCAGAACGTGCATCTGATCGGCGGCGCGGATGTCGCGGCGGAACTGGATGCCAAGCGGGCGATCAACCAGGGTTCGCGACTGGCTGCTGAACTGTAGGAGCTGCCGAAGGCTGCGATCTTTTGATCTTGCTTGTAAAAATCAAAAGATCGCAGCCTCGTTTCACTCGACAGCTCCTACAGGGTTTTTTATCGGCTGGTAGAATGGGGTTTTTCAGGTCGCCCAGCGCTGATGCTTGTTCCTTCCGACTGGCTACCCCAAGCCCCACTCGATCGCCTCCACCTTGATTGGCTCACCGCAGCCAACATCGAACTCGCCATCCTGCGCCTGGACCAGATCGACCCGCTGATCAGCGGCAACAAATGGTTCAAGCTCACCGAACACCTCAAAGCCGCTGACCAGGCAGGCGCCAAGGGCATCATCAGCCTCGGCGGCGCCCATTCCAATCACCTGCATGCCCTGGCCGCTGCCGGCAAACGCTTCGGTTTTACCACGGTCGGCCTGTTGCGCGGGCACCCTCAGCAAACACCGACGGTGAACGATTTGCAGGCGTTCGGCATGCACCTGCACTGGCTCGGTTTTGCCGGCTATCGGGCGCGGCATGAGGCGGGTTTCTGGGAGCCATGGCAGGCGCAGTATCCCGACTTACTGGCGGTGCCTGAAGGCGGCGGCGGGTTGCCGGGTGCACAGGGCTGCCTGCCGCTCAAGGCATTGGCCTGCCGGCAACTGAATGACCTGGGCTGGAACGACTACGACGGCTGGTGGCTGGCCTGCGGCACCGGCACGACCCTGGCCGGCCTGGTGATGGCCGAAGCGGGCGAGCACCCGGTCTACGGCGCGCTGGCGGTGCCCGACGATCATGGGGTGGCACAGCAGGTCGAGCGCATCCTGGCGCAGGCGGGGGTGAATCATCCGTCTTATGAACTGTTCGACGCCAGCCGCGGTGGTTTTGCCAAGGTCGATTCGCTATTGCTTGAATTCATCGAGCAGACCGAACAGGCCAGCGGCATTCCACTGGAACCGCTGTACACCGGCAAGGCATTGCTGGCGCTAAAGCAGCAGGTCGAGGCAGGGAAGTTTGCCCCGGGCACGCGGCTGATCTTTATCCACACCGGTGGTTTGCAAGGCCGCCGGGGTTTCAGCTCCAAAACCTGAAAAGCACCGCAATCCATTGTGGGAGCGGGCTTGCTCGCGAAGACGGTGCATCAGTCGCATCATTGATTGACTGACACACTGCCTTCGCGAGCAAGCCCGCTCCCACATTTGATATGCGTCAGCTTCCGGTATTGCTGTTGACCCGCTTGGGCATCATTCGCAGCAGGGTGTTGTCGCCCACCACATAGTGGTGATACAGCCCGGCGACGGCGTGCAGGCCGATCAGCCAGTAACCGAGGGTGCCACCGAGTTCGTGCCAGCCCTGGATCTGCTTGGCCAGGTCCTTGTTTTGCGCGACCAGCATGGGCAGGTCGAAGCCGTAGAACATCACCTGGTTACCTTTGGCGCTGGTGACCAGCCAGCCCAGGATCGGCATGGCGATCATGAAGAGGTACAGCGCCCAGTGCATCAACCTGGCCAGCAGCGTTTGCCACTTGGGTGACGCCGGAAAGATCTGCGGTGCCGGGCCAAGGTTGCGGGCGAACAGGCGTAGCCAGACCAGCACGAAGACGGTCAGGCCGAGCATGAAGTGCGATTCGACGATCAGTGTTCGACCACCGCTGCCCTTGGGAAACAGGCCGCGCAGTTCGATACAGGCGTAAACCAGCGCCAGCAGGACCAGCATCAACCAATGCAGTGCGATCGAGACGGTGCTGTAGCGCGAGTCGGAGTTTTTCCACGGCATACGGTGTTCCTCACAGGTCCGGTTTGCAGCCACCCGTTCTTGATCGACGGTGTGCTTTAACTGTAATCCTGTTTCACCGGGTTTGCTTGAAGGCTCTCTGACGCTGAATGCCCTGTAGGAGCTGCCGCAGGCTGCGATCTTTTGATCTTGAAAACAAGATCAAAAGATCGCAGCCTGCGGCAGCTCCTACAGGGGGCGATACGCGTTTGGTCAGTTGGTTTGCGGCATCTCGCCCTTGGCCAGGCGCTTGTTGATATCGGCAATCACTTCAGGCAAATCGCTGATGGTGTCGATCATGTAGTGCGGGCGCGAGCCTTCGAACAGGGCGTGGATGCGCTTGCGCTCGCTGGCCAGTTCATCGCTGCCCAGGGCACGGTAGCCTTCATAGTCCAGGCCCAGCGCGTTGCCCGAGCAGATCAGCGCGACGGTCCACATGCCGGCACGACGACCTTCGAGGATGCCCGGCACGGTGTCGTCGATCTTCACGCACGCGGCGACGTCGTCGATGCCCAGCGCGATCACGTTAGCCAATGCCTGGGCGGGCCATGGGCGGCCGTTCGGCACTTCGTCGGTGGCGACCACGTGGTCGGCCACGTAACCGTTGGTGGCGGCCAGTTCGACGACCTTGTCCATGACCTGTTTCGGATAACCGGAGCAGGAACCGATCTTGATCCCCTGTTCACGCAAGCCGGCAATGGTGTCCAGGGCGCCGGGAATCAGCGCCGAGTGTTCGGCGATTTTCTCGATCTGCAGGGGCATGAAACGCTGGTAGATGGCGGTGACGTCATCGTCGGTCGGCGTACGGCCGAACACATTGCGATAGCGCTCGGCGACTTGCGGCTGGTCGCACAGGGTGCGGATGTGGTCCCACTTGCCCATGCCCATCGGGCCACGGGCCTCTTCGATGGAGACCTGGACGTCGAACTCGGCGAAGGCCTCGACGAAAATCTGCGTCGGCGCGAACGAGCCGAAGTCGACCACGGTGCCGGCCCAGTCGAGGATGGCGGCTTGCAGCTTGGTTGGGTTGGTGTAGTTCATGGTGATCAGATCCTGTGGCAACTGGCTAATTGGGGCTGCTTTTACTGTGGGAGCCAGCCTGCTGGCGATGAGGCCCTGACATTCAGCACATGTGTTGGCTGACAGTCCGCTATCGCGAGCAGGCTCACTCCCACAGGGGAATGAGGTGCGGTTTAGATTTCGAGCACTTCCATCTCGCGAAGTACTTCGCCGATAGCAGCGACGGCTTCGCGCATTTCTGAAGGTTGCACATGACCAATGCAGCCCACACGGAACGTCTCGACCTGAGTCAGTTTGCCCGGGTAGAGGATGTAACCCTTGGCCTTGACTCGTTCGTAGAATTCCTTGAACTGATAACGCGGATCTTTCGGCGCATGGAAGGTGGCGATGATCGGCGCCTGGATGGCGGCCGGCAGGAAGCTGCGCAGGCCCAGCCCGGCCATCTCTTTCATCAGGGCCTGGCAGTTGGCGGCGTAGCGCTGGTGCCGGGCGGGCAGGCCGCCTTCTTCGTTGTATTGCAGCAGGGCTTCGTGCAGCGCGGCAACCACGTGGGTCGGCGGGGTGAAGCGCCATTGCCCGGTCTTGGCCATGTAGGTGTGCTGGTCGTACAAGTCCATCGCCAGGGAGTGCGAGTTGCCGGCGGCGTTGGCCAGGGATTCTTTGCGAGCGAACACGAAACCCATGCCCGGCACGCCTTCCAGGCATTTGCCGGAAGCGGCGATCAGCGCATCGAACGGCACCTGTTGAGCGTCTACCGGCAGCGCGCCGAAGGAGCTCATGGCATCGATGATCAGGCGCTTGCCGTGCTGCTCGACCACCTGGGCGATTTCCGGCAGCGGGTTGAGGATGCCGGTGCTGGTTTCGCAGTGAATCAGGGCAACGTGGGTGATGCCGGTATCGGCGCGCAGGAGGCGGTCGACGTCGGCGGCGGTGGTCGGTTCGTCTTCGGCGGTTTCGAAGGTGCTGAACGAGCGCCCGAGTACTTCGCAGATCTTCGCCAGGCGTTTGCCGTAGGCGCCATTGATCAGCACCAGGATCTTGCCGTCACGGGGCACCAGGGTGCCGATCGCCGCTTCGACGGCGAAGGTGCCGCTGCCTTGCAGTGGCACGCAGTGGTGGCTGGCGGCGCCGTTGATGATCGCCAGCAGTTGTTCGCAGAGGCTGGCGGTCAGCTGGTTGAAGCGGTCATCCCATGAACCCCAGTCAACCATCATCGCCTGACGGGTGCGGGGCGACGTGGTCAACGGGCCGGGGGTGAGCAGGATGGGTGCGGCAGTACTCATTCTCGTGTCCTCGCAATCGATGGGATGAAGCTACGGGGCTTAAATTGCAATTTGCCGAGTTATCAATCAAATTGTTTGTTGTTATGCCAGCCATCAGTGAGAGTTATTCATGAACCTGTTTCAGCTCCGCGCGTTCGATGCCGTGGCCCGGGAGGGCAGCTTTACCCGCGCCGCCGCGCGGCTGTTCATCAGCCAGCCGGCGGTCACCGGGCACATCAAGGCGCTTGAGGAGCACTACCAGATCACCCTGCTGCGCCGCACCGCACGACGGGTGGAGTTGACGGAGGAGGGCACCAAGCTGGCGGCGATCACCCGGGCGATGTTCGGCCTGGCCGAGGAGGCGCAAGCGATGCTGGAGGCCAACCGGCAGTTGCTCACCGGGCGCCTGGAAGTGGCGGCGGACGGCCCGCACATGGTCATGCCGATGCTCGCGAGCCTGCGCGCGCGTTATCCGGGGATCACCGTCAACCTGCGCCTGGGCAATGCCCAGGAAACCCTGGCGGCGCTGTTGTCCGAGCATGCCGACGTGGCGGTATTGACCGAAGTCGAGCCGCGCAAGGGCCTGCATTTGCAAGCCCTGAGCGAATCGCGGATCTGCGCCCTGGTGCCCGAAGGTCATCCCTGGGCGCGGCGCACTCAAGGCGTGCCGCTCAAGGAACTGGACCAGGTGATCATGGTGCTGCGTGAGCCGAGTTCGATCACCCGACGCACCTTCGATGAAGCCTGCCTCCAGGCACAGGTCAATCCGCGGGTGTTGCTGGAGCTGGACAGCCGGGAAGCGGTGACCGAGGCGGTCGCTGCCGAATTGGGGGTGGGGGTGGTGTCGTCGGTGGAAGTCAGCCATGACCCGCGGGTGGCGGCGGTGCCGATCATTGGCGAGGGGTTGGTCAATCGGCACATGATGGGGTGCATGGAGCGGCGGCGGGATTTGCGCTTGATTCAGGCGTTTTTCGGCTTGGCGCCTGCCAGTTAGACCGCGTTGCCTGCATCGCCAGCAGGCTGGCTCCCACAGAGTATTGCGTCGTACACAAGATGGGTGAATAGCATAAATCCCTGTGGGAGCCAGCCTGCTGGCGATAGGGCCAGACCTGCCTACACAAGACTCTCGCGAACCATCTGCAAAAACGTCGCCACCACCCGCCGCGAACTCTGCTCGCGCAAGCACACCAGCGTCTCGGTCAATCGCCGTTTGCAATCGATAATCGGCAACGCGCACACCCGCGAATCCGCACCGAACTCCGCCGCCGACACCACGCCCACACCAATCCCCACCACCACCGCCTCCCGCGCAGCTTCCCGACCTTCGACCTGAATCGCAGGGCGAATGCGAAACCCCGCGCCGGCCATTTCTTCTTCCAGGGTCTGGCGGGTCACCGAACCGATTTCCCGCAGCACCAGCGGCGTATCGTCGAGGTCGGCGAGGGTGATGGACTCGCGATCCGCCCACGGATGATTGCGCGACACGAACGCCACCATCGGGTCATTGCGCAGCGGCAGCGAGATCAATCGCTCGTCACTCACCTCGCGGCCGAGCAATGCCAGGTCGGCCTGATAGTTGAACAGGCGGAACAGCGATTCATCGGTGTTGCCGGTTTCGATCTTCACGCTGATACCGGGGTAGCGCTCGCAGAACCGGGCGATCTGTGGCAGCACATGCACCGGCGCATCCACCGCCAGGATCAGGCTGCCGGTCTGCAACGCCTGGGAATCCTGCAACAGCTCCTGGGCCTCGGCTTCGATCACGAACAATTTCTGGGTGACGCTCAGCAAACGCTCGCCCAGGTCGGTGAGGCGTACCGAGCGTTTGTTGCGGTGGAACAGCAACACGCCGTAGCGTTCTTCGAGTTTGCGCACCTGGTCGGAAATCGCCGGCTGGGTGAGAAACAAACGCTCGGCGGCTTTAGTGAAGCTTCCATGCACGGCCACGGCATGGAAGGCTTTGAGCTGGGCGTGGGAAACCGACATGGGAATCTCCAGTAACAAGCTGAGCTTATTTTGGAAATACGATAAATCGATTTCACTTATTAATCAGTAATTGTTTTGATCGACCTCAGCCCCGGTGACTGCTCAGTCGAACAGCGCGGGTGCCATGAGCCTGTGCGTGCAACAACAGGACTCATCTGACCGGAATCGCCCACAGGGACAAGGTGATTTCGCAGTGCTCAACAATAAAAACACAGGCGTTTTCTTCCAATTCTGCCGGCACACTCACACCCTGAGGTCAGAACCACAATGAACAAGCACATCGGCACCATCAAGCGTTGGCGCGTGCAGATCTTCGCGATCACCTGGCTCGCCTACGCCGCTTTCTACTTCACCCGCAAAGCGTTTTCCGTTGCCAAGCTCGGCATCGGCGAAGACCCGACGTTCATGCTCGACAAGATGGCCATGGCCAACCTCGACGCGATTTACCTGACCGCCTACGCCATCGGCCAATTCACCTGGGGCATCCTGGCCGACCGCTTCGGGCCGCGGGTGGTGGTCCTTGGCGGTTTGCTGATATCGGCAGCGGCCGCGCTGGTGATGGGCAGTTTCGCCACCTTGCCGATCTTCGCCACCTGCATGCTGATTCAAGGCCTGGCCCAGTCCACCGGTTGGTCGGGGCTGTGCAAGAACCTCGGCAGTTTCTTTCCTTCCGAGCAGCGCGGGCGGGTGCTGGGTCTATGGAGTTCCTGCTACGCCTTTGGCGGACTGGTGGCATCGCCATTCGCCGGATGGTGGGCCTACACGCTGATCGGCTCCTGGCACGCAGCGTTCATTTCCAGTGCGGCGGTGGTTGGGCTGGTCGCCGTGCTGTTTTTTATTTTCCAACGCAACAAACCTGAAGATGTGGGCTTGCCGGCCGTGGAGCCGGAGCCCGAACTGAGCGCTGAAGAGGCTTATGCCCAAAGCAAGATCAGCGTGCTGGAGCCGCTGAAGGAAATCCTGCGCAACCGCACCGTGCTGATCCTTGGCCTGGCGTACTTCATGTTGAAACCGGCGCGCTACGCGATTCTGCTCTGGGGCCCGGTGATCGTGTTCGAACAGATGCCCTCGGTGGGCAAGGTCGGCGCGGCGATCATTCCGACCGCGTTCGAACTGGCCGGGTTGCTCGGGCCGATCATGATTGGCCTGGCCTCGGACAAGCTGTTTGGCGCCCGGCGCATGCCGGCCTGCGTCATCAGCCTGTTGGCGCTGACCGTCTCGCTCGCCTTCTTCATGGGCGCCCTGCAAACCGGCAGCGTGATGCTGGTGGTGGCGCTGTTGTTCGTCATGGGCCTGACGCTCTACGGACCTGACTCGATGATCAGCGGCGCGGCCGCCATCGATTTCGGCACCGCCAAGGCTGGCGCCACGGCCGCCGGGTTCGTCAATGGATGCGGCTCGGTGGGGGCGATTCTCGGCGGATTGCTGCCAGGCTACTTCGATACCGTCACCGTGTTCATTGTCTTCGCTGGCTGCGCGCTGTTCTCGGCGCTGGTGCTGGTCCCACACTGGAACAGCCGCCCCGGGGGCCTGGGGACTCACTTTGCCTACGTGCCCAACCGGGCGATGACCATCAAACCCCTGCGTACCTGAATCCTCTCCCGCGTCGCCTGCTGCGCTTGCGGCAGGCTGGCGTGTGGACAATTGACTGGAGATTGACCCATGAGACCCTTTTGGCTGGACCAGGCCTTGAAGGCGGATGCATCGGAAACCTGTCCGCCACTGCAAGGCGACAGCCGCGCGGACGTGTGCATCGTCGGCGGCGGTTATACCGGCTTGTGGACCGCGATCATGCTCAAGGAACAGGACCCGGAACTGGACATCGTGCTGATCGAAGCGGACATCTGCGGCGCCGGTGCCAGTGGGCGCAACGGTGGATGTGCGCTGTCGTGGTCGGCAAAGTACTTCACCCTCGAGCGACTGTTCGGCGTTGACGAGGCGGTGCGGCTGGTCAAGGAGTCCGAACGCAGCATCCATGCCATCGGCGCCTTCTGCGAGCAGTATGGAGTGGATGCCGATTATCGTCTTGACGGCACCCTCTATACCGCCACCAATCGCGCGCAATGCGGCTCGACCGACGCGGTGATTGCGGCGCTGGAACGCCACGGCATCAACTCGTTCACCCAGCGCCCCGTGGCCGATGTGCAGCGCATGGCCGGTTCGGCCAAGCACCTGGAAGGCTGGTTTTCCCCGGCGGCCGCCAGTGTGCAGCCGGGCAAGCTGGTGCGTGGCTTGCGCCGGGTCGCCTTGCAACTGGGCGTGAGGATTCACGAAAACACCGCCATGACCGGGTTGGAGGAGGGCAAGCCGGCAGGGATCCAGACCCCGCACGGGACCATTCGCGCCGACCGGGTGGTGCTGGCGATGAACGCCTGGATGGCCCGGGCCTTCCCGCAGTTCGAACGCAGCGTGGCGATCGTTTCCAGTGACATGCTGATCACCGAGCCGCGGCCCGACCTGCTCAGCGAAATCGGTTTGACCAGCGGCGTCACGGTGCTCGATTCGCGGATTTTCGTGCACTACTACCACAACACCCCGGACGGCCGGATCATGCTCGGCAAGGGCGGCAACACCTTCGCCTATGGTGGGCGCATGCTGCCGGTGTTCGATCAACCGTCGCCCTATGCCGGCCTGTTGCGGCACAGCCTGGCGGATTTTTTCCCGGCCTTTGCCGAGGTCAAGGTCGAAGCGACCTGGAACGGTCCCTCGGACCGCTCGGTGACCGGGCTGCCGTTCTTCGGGCAGATGAGCGCCAGTGGCAACGTGTTCTACGGCTTTGGTTATTCGGGCAGCGGGGTCGGGCCCTGCCACATGGGCGGGCAGATCCTCGCTTCGATGGTCCAGGGCCTGGACAACCCCTGGACCCGCTCGCCGCTGGTAAGCGGACCGCTGGGCTTTTTCCCGCCGGAACCGATTCGTTATCTCGGCTCGTTGATGGTGCGCAACGCCATCCGCCGCAAGGAGCGCGCCGAGGACCACGGGCGTCGGCCACGGCACCTGGACGTGCGCCTGGCGAAATTCGCCGCCGCGGCCGGCAAGGCGGACAAGGGCTGAGGCTCAGTCGTCCGGACGATTGATCAGCCAGTCGAGCAGCAGGCGGGTGTCACTGTGGCGGGTGTCGGCGCGCACCGCTGGCGGGCTGCGGCGCTGTCCGGTGCTGGCGCAGAACACCGGACGGTCGGGGTCGCTGTCGAGGAAACTGACCCAGCCATCGCTGCCGGCCATGGGCAGCTGGATCGGTTCCGTTGGGGCTTGGGACACTGTCAGTGCGGCAGGTAGCCAGAGGCCCTCTGCGGGATCGACATCCGTGTCGGGCCACAAACTTACCTGCAAACGACCTTGATCATCCTGTGCCGCGTGCTGTCCGGCCGGACCACAGACCCGTGCAGGCTGAAAGCCGGGGATGCGCGGCCTGGCCTGGTCCAGAGGGGGACGAAATACCGTCGACCAGGGGATGGCCGTGAACTGATTGTGATAGCGCCGGGGCCTGCTGTCCTCAGCCAGGATCGAACCCTGCTGTCCCTGGTGTCGCGCCTCGCAGACCAGCCATTGATCGTTGAACCCCGGCACGGGGTGATCTGCCACTTGCACGATGCAGGCGCTGCGTAACAGGGGCTGATTGCTTTGGCCGTGAAGCTGCAACTGCTGGCAACGCATGCGCTGCAGATCGCGGCGGTCGAGTTGATCGTGATGACGTTGCTCCTGAGTGGAGCGGGGCGCGCTCGTGTGGGTGAAAGCGTGATTGGCTGCGCCTTCACCGACCTGCGAAGCACCGCGATTTTTCGCATTCGTTCGTGGGAAAACGGCTTGTGCAGCGTGGCGCTGATACAGCTCGCTGATCGCCGGTTGAGCACTGTCATCACCCTGGAACGGCATCAGCAGCGGCTCCTGGGGAAAGCTCATGTTGTCGTCGGCCAACACCAGCACATGGCTCTGAGCGGAATGTTCGAAGTGGTAGTGAATGCCTTCTTCCTCGCACAGGCGCTGCAGCAAGGCCAGGTCGGTTTCCTCGTACTGAATGCAAAACGGCCGCAGGGGATAGTGCCCGTCTGCCAGGTCCAGGCGATAGCTGTCTGCGCACAAGCCATGCTCCTCCAGCAGCTGGCCCAGGATCATGGGCACGCTGAGACGCTGGAAGACCCGCCGCGATCGGATTCGGTCCAGCGCTTGAAGGGTCGGCACCAGCACCAGTTTATAGCCTATCCGGCCACGTCCTCGATGTTCGCAGCTGGCGCTATGCAGCACGCCATGAATGCCCTGGCCTTGCCCAAGGTCGAGCAGCGCCGGTTGTTGCAGCAGCCGTTCAAGGTTGAGGGCCGGTGCCAGGCCGATCACTTCGATATCGAATCGATAGGGTTGGTTGAGGGCCTCGCGACCGCTGAACTGCACCACTTGCAAACTGAGGTGGTCGTCGAGGAGTGTCAGGGTGAAGGGACTTTCCTTGTCGTTGTGCATCGATCGCGCTTCTACCATGGAGTAGGGACTGCGAGGGTACGAAACCTGCAGGCCTTGTGGACATGGCTAAGCGAAATTTCAGAATCGCCCTACAACCATCGGTAAAAATGTCGATCCGTGGATGAGATTTTTTGGTCGATTGCCAACTTTAGGCCGTATAAACTTGGCGGCATGCGTCGGCCAATAGATGTTTCGGCGCCATAGACAAGAGAGTGAGTAATGGGCGCACAGTGGAAGGTTAAACACAAAGAAGCGGCAGCCAACGCCAAGGGCAAGATCTTCGGCAAACTGGTGAAGGAAATCACCATTGCTGCGCGCAACGGTGCCGATACCGCCACCAACGCACACCTGCGTCTGGTGGTCGAACAGGCCAAGAAAGCTTCGATGCCCAAGGAAACACTGGATCGTGCCATCAAGAAGGGTGCGGGTCTGTTGGGCGAGACCGTGCAATACCATCGCGTGACCTATGAAGGCTTCGCGCCGCACCAGGTGCCGCTGATCGTCGAGTGCGTGACGGACAACATCAACCGTACCGTCGCTGAAATCCGCGTGGCCTTCCGCAAGGGCCAACTGGGCGCTTCCGGTTCGGTGGCCTGGGACTTCAACCACGTGGGCATGATCGAAGCCTCGCCGGACACCCCGGACGCCGATCCGGAGATGGCCGCCATCGAAGCCGGTGCCCAGGATTTCGAGCCGGGCGAAGACGGCGCGACGCTGTTCCTGACCGAACCTACGGACCTGGACGCCGTGCAAAAAGCCCTGCCTGAGCAAGGTTTCACCGTGTTGTCGGCCAAGCTGGGCTACCAGCCGAAGAACCCGGTCAGCGGCTTGAGCGATGAGCAGATGGCTGAAGTCGAAGCTTTCCTTGAAGGCCTCGATAACCATGACGACGTGCAGGATATGTTTGTCGGCCTGGCCGGCTAAACATCTCTCGCAGCTAACCCGATCACCTGTAGGAGCTGGCTGACCAGCGAAGGCGGCATAACGGCCACCATCGCATCGCCAGCAAGCCGGCTCCTACAGATGTGTGTTTCCCCCAGTCAAACCCCCTCCCGCACCTCCACCAACTGCCCCAACCGGCTACGCGTACGCGCCAGGTCAATCGCGTCACCACCCAAACTTTCGCGCAGGGAACGTTGGCCCAGCAAAGTCAGGTGCTTGTCCTGGTCATACAACACGTCGACCAGATTGATGAAACGCTGCTGCGCGGCAATCGTGCAGTCGGCGAGGTCGGGCAGGTCGTCGATGATCCAGTGATCGAAGCGCCGGCACAGTTCCAGATAATCCATGACCGCTGTTGGGTGATCGCACAGGTCGCCGAAGGTGAAGCCGACGGTACGTCCTTCGCAGTAGCGGGCCGAGAGATGGCGAGCGCCGACCGGCAGGGCAATGGCCGGCCCGTTCGGCGCTGGCAGGTTCGCTGCCTGGCGTTGCGCCAGCGTCGCGGGCCAGACGTATCGGCCCTGGGTGAACAGTTGATGCGCATGGGTTCTGGCCTGACTGCGATAGTCGTGCGGCCCGCCGACTTCCATGACCTGCATGCGCGCATTGATCAGGTCGATCACCGGTTTGAAGCGCGCATGGTAAAGCGGGTTGGGCAGCAGGCCTTCCGGCGGGTAGTTGGAGGTGACCAGCAGCAGGATCCCGCGCTGGAACAGCGCCTTGAACAGCCGCGTGATCAGCATCGCATCGCCGATGTCGTGGACGTGAAACTCGTCGAAACACAGCACCCGGCAATCGCTCAGCAACTCATCCAGCGTGGTCGCCAGCGCATCCGGTTGCTCGCGATGGCTGAACATGCCCTGGTGCAGGCGGGCGAAAAAACCGTGGAAGTGCAGTCGCTGCTTCTGGGCGAGGGGGATCGCCTGGAAAAAGCCGTCGAGCAGCCAGCTCTTGCCACGCCCGACGGCGCCATGCAGGTAAAGCCCGGGCAGCGCCTTGCCCGAGGTGCCCAACAGCGTCGAGGCGTGCTGCGCCATGCAGTCGATCACCCGTTGCTGGCTGTGGTTGAGGGTGTAGCCCTGGGAACCGGCCTTGTGGTGGAAGTAGTCGTGAATGACCCGGGCATTCGCGCAGTGACGGTCAGCCCCGGCTGATCCCTTGTCGAACAGGCGGCGCAACGATGGCCAGCGCGGTGTGAGTCGCGAATGCTTGGGCGGTCTAACGGCCACTGTGATGTCCCCGTGATCTTCAGGCGGGCTCCGGGAGCCGCGGCGGCGTAGTTTAACCAGATAGGTAGTTTTGCTTCCAGCGGGTTTCAGGGCGACGACGTCCCTTTATATGGCGCAATACCCTACGCCATTGGTCAACTAATTACAAAGCAACCTAACTATTACGTTGACATTGACTGCCTAGGCAGTAATATCTCGACATACATTCACTGCCTAGGCAGCTAATTGGTGTTCAGATGAAACATTTCACGCCAGACGATTTCCATAATTGCCACCTCGGCCTGCTGCTGGGGCGCGCCGCGCTGCTCAAGGACCGCATCATCGACACGCACATGGAACCCCACGGCATCACCGCCGCGCAGTTCAAGGTGTTGATCATCATCGCCCAGTACGGCGTCGATTCGCCTGGCGAGCTGTGCCGGCACCTGTCCCTGGACAGCGGTTCGATGACCCGCATGCTCGATCGTCTGGAACAGAAAGGTTTCCTCGCCCGCCAACGCTCTGAAGCAGACCGTCGTCAGGTTCAGCTGGTGCTGACCGACGAAGGCCAGAAACTGGCTGATCGTCTGCCGCACATCGGCGCCCAGGCCATGAATGAACTGGCCGGCGCCATCACGCCGGAAGAACTGAAAACCCTGGAGTCGATCCTCAAGAAAATCCTGATAGCGGCCGGTGACTCGATCACCCTGCTGCGGGTAGGTGACCAATGAACAGTAAAACCTTGCGCACCGGCCTGAGCCTGGTGCTGTTGGCCATGAGCCTGGCCGGTTGTGCCAGCTACAGTGGCCTGACCACCGAAGGCGTCAGCCTCGACGCGAAAAACCTCAAGGCGGGGCAATCCCTCAGCGGCGTGACGCTGTCGCCAGCGGCCTGGCCGAAAAGCAACTGGTGGACCAGTCTCGGCGATCCGCAGCTCGACGGCCTGATCCGCGAAGCCCTGCGCGACAGCCCCGACATGCAGATCGCCGACGCCCGCGCCCACCAGGCCAGCGCCGCGGCCTACGCCGCCGACGCCGCGCGGATGCCGACCCTGGATGCCAGCGCCGGCGTCAGCCGTTCGCGTCTGGCCCGAGACCAGGACCCGCTGGGGCAGGGCGACAACTACGCCACCGTGCGCAACGTCAGCGCCACCTTCAATTACAACTTCGACCTCTGGGGCGGTCAGCGTGATGCCTGGGAAGCCGCGCTGGGCCAGGCCCGTGCCGCCGAAGTCGATCAGCAGGCCGCGCAGTTGACCCTGTCCGCCGACGTGGCCCGCGCCTACAGCGATTTGGGCCAGGCGCACATCGTCCATGACCTGTCCGCCGAAGACCTCAAGCGCACCCGGCAAATGCTCGACCTGAGCCAGCGTCGCCTGAGCTCCGGGATCGACAGCCAGTATCAGTTCCAGCAGACCGAAAGCCTGGAAGCCACCTCCCAGGCCAATCTGATCGACGCCGAAAAACGCCTGCAAAGCGCCAAGATAGCGCTAGCCGTACTGCTGGGCAAAGGCCCGGATCGCGGCAATGAAATCGCCCGGCCGAACATTCTCAAGCCCGGTGCCGTGGCCTTGCCGTCGGTACTGCCGGCCGAACTGCTCGGACGGCGTCCGGACCTGGTGGCCGCGCGCTGGCGGGTAGAGGCGGCGAGCAAGAATATCGACGCCGGCAAGACGCAGTTTTATCCGAACTTGAACCTCAGCGCCGCGGCCGGTGCCGAATCCCTGTTGGGGGATGCGATGTTTGGTTCGGCCAGCCGCTTCTTCAATGTCGCACCAACGATTTCCGTGCCGATTTTCGACGGTGGCCGCCTGCGCGCCGACCTCGATTCCCGCGACGCCGACTACGACCTGGCGGTGGCGCAGTACAACAAAAGCCTGGTCAGGGCGCTGGGCGACGTCAGCGACAGCATCAACCAGTTGCGTGATATCGGTCGGCAGATCGCTGCCCAGCAGCACGCCACCGACATCGCCCAGGATTCCTACAACACCGTGGTCCAGCGCTACGGTTCCGGCATCGGTAACTACCTGGACGTGCTCAGCATCGAGCAGCAGTTGCTTCAGGCCCAGCGTCAGCTGGCCAACCTGAATGCCGAGCAGATCGACCTGTCGATCCAGCTGATACAGGCGCTGGGTGGCGGTTTCCAGCCTGAGGCCATTGCCTCGGCCAACGCCGCGCCAGCCACGCTGACCCACTAATTCAAGGTATTTGTCATGGCCACTGCCGATACAACTTCAACCCCTGAAACCCAACCTGCCAATCCCGATTCGGGCAAGCGCAAGTTCATGCTGCTGGTCCTGGCCGCGGTGGTCGTATTGGGCGGCGCGGGCGTCTGGGCTTACCACGAGTTCTACGGGCGCTGGAGCGAAAGCACCGACGACGCCTATGTGAACGGCAACGTGGTGGAAATCACCCCGTTGGTAACCGGTACGGTCGTCAGCATCGGCGCCGACGATGGCGATCTGGTCCACGAAGGCCAGGTGCTGGTGAACTTCGACCCGAATGACGCCGAAGTCGGCCTGCAAAGTGCCCAGGCCAACCTGGCCCGCACCGTGCGTCAGGTTCGCGGCCTGTACAGCGACGTCGACGGCATGAAAGCCCAGGTCAACGCGCAACAGGCCGAAGTGCAAAAAGCCCAGGACAACTTCAACCGGCGGAAAAATCTCGCGGTCGGCGGGGCGATTTCCCAGGAGGAACTGTCCCACGCCCGTGACGACCTGACCTCGGCACAGAACGCCCTGGCCAATGCGCAACAGAAGCTCAAGACTTCCAGCGCGCTGGTGGATGACACCGTGGTTTCCTCGCACCCGGACGTGATGGCCGCTGCGGCGCAATTGCGCCAGGCCTACCTGAACAACGCCCGCAGCACCCTGATCGCGCCGGTCACCGGCTATGTGGCCAAGCGTAGCGTGCAGCTTGGGCAACGGGTGCAACCGGGCGAGGCGCTGATGGCGGTGATCCCGCTGGATCAACTGTGGATCGACGCCAACTTCAAGGAAACCCAGCTGCGTGACATGCGTATCGGCCAACCGGTGGACATCGAAGCCGATCTCTATGGCAGCAGCGTGAAATACAGCGGCACCGTCGACAGCCTCGGTGCCGGCACGGGTAGCGCCTTTGCCTTGCTGCCGGCGCAGAACGCCACCGGCAACTGGATCAAGATCGTGCAGCGGGTACCGGTGCGCATTCATATCAACGCCCAGCAGCTGGCCGAGCATCCGTTGCGCGTTGGCCTGTCGACCCTGGTCGATGTGAACCTGCGGGACCAGAGCGGCCCGGTGCTGGCGCAACAGCCGCCGCAAAAGGCGTCGTTCAGCACCGGCATCTATGACCGCCAGTTGACCGAGGCCGACGCCATGATCACCCAGTTGATCCACGACAACAGCGCTGCGGTCAGCAAGACCGTGCATCGCTGATTCGCCATCACACCGCCCCCCCTGTAGGAGCGAGCTTGCTCGCGATGGTGGTTCAGCTACATCACCGTCGACTGACACTCCATCGCGAGCAGGCTCGCTCCCACAAAGGTCAGCTGCGTCTGTAAAAGGCGCAGCGCCCAACAGGTTTCAAAGGATTCGCGATGAGCAATAACGCGTCTTTCACGCCCCCAAGCCTCGTGCTGAGCACCATCGGCCTGTCGCTGGCGACCTTCATGCAGGTGCTCGACACCACCATCGCCAACGTGGCGCTGCCGACGATTTCCGGCAGCCTGGGTGTCAGTTCGGAGCAGGGCACCTGGGTCATCACCTCCTTTGCGGTGAGCAACGCCATCGCGTTGCCGCTGACCGGCTGGCTCAGCCGGCGGTTCGGTGAGGTGAAGCTGTTCCTGTGGGCGACCGTGCTGTTTGTGCTGGCCTCGTTTCTCTGCGGTATTTCCACCTCGATGCCGGAGCTGATCGGCTTCCGGGTGCTGCAAGGCCTGGTGGCCGGGCCGTTGTACCCGATGACCCAGACGCTGCTGATCGCCGTCTATCCACCGGCCAGGCGCGGCATGGCCCTGGCGTTGCTGGCGATGGTCACGGTGGTCGCGCCGATTGCAGGCCCGATCCTCGGCGGCTGGATCACCGACAGCTACAGCTGGCCGTGGATCTTCTTCATTAACGTGCCGATCGGCATCTTCGCGGTCATGGTCGTGCGTTCGCAGCTCAAGGCGCGGCCGGTGGTGACCAGTTATCAGCCGATGGATTACGTCGGCTTGATCAGCCTGGTCATCGGCGTCGGGGCGTTGCAGATCATCCTCGACAAGGGTAACGACCTCGACTGGTTCGAATCGAACTTCATCCTCATTGGCGCGGCCATTTCGCTGATTGCCCTGGCGGTGTTCGTGATCTGGGAAATGACCGACCGCCACCCGGTGGTCAACCTGCGGCTGTTCGCCTACCGCAACTTCCGCATCGGCACACTGGTGCTGGTGTTGGGCTACGCCGGGTTCTTCGGGATCAACCTGATCCTGCCGCAATGGCTGCAAACCCAGATGGGCTATACGGCCACCTGGGCCGGCCTGGCGGTGGCGCCGATCGGGATCCTGCCGGTCTTGATGTCGCCGTTTGTCGGCAAGTACGCGCACAAGTTCGACCTGCGCTTGTTGGCGGGCGTTGCGTTCCTGGCCATCGGCTTGAGCTGTTTCATGCGCGCCGGGTTTACCAACGAAGTGGACTACCAGCACATTGCCCTGGTGCAGTTGTTCATGGGGATTGGCGTGGCGTTGTTCTTCATGCCCACCCTGAGCATCCTGATGTCGGACTTGCCGCCGAACCAGATCGCCGATGGCGCGGGCCTTGCGACCTTCCTGCGGACCCTGGGCGGCAGCTTCGCGGCGTCGTTGACCACGTGGATCTGGATCCGCCGGGCCGACCAGCACCATGCATACATGAGCGAGAGCATCAGCACCTATGAGCCCGCAACCCGCGAGGCCCTGCATTCATTGGGTGGGGCGAGCAGCCAGGCGTACGCGCAGCTCGATCATGTGCTGACCAGCCAGGCGTACATGCTCTCCACCGTGGATTACTTCACGTTGCTGGGGTGGGCGTTCATGGGGTTGATCGTGATCGTCTGGCTGGCGAAACCGCCGTTTGCGGCGAAGGCGGGGCCTGCTTCTGCAGGACATTGACTGCTAAAAGATCGCAGCCTTCGGCAGCTCCTACAGGGTTATGTGTACACCTGTAGGAGCTGCCGAAGGCTGCGATCTTTTGATCTTTACGGTGTTACGAAATCAAACGGCGCCAACGCAAACCCTTGCTCATCCACCTGCAACGCCCAACCCTGCTTGTCCCAATCCCCCAACACAATGCGCCGGGCCGCCTGTTCGCCAAGCTGCAGCTTGTGGATGGCGGGGCGGTGGGTATGGCCGTGGATCAGGGTTTTCACGCCGTATTGCTGCATGATCCGCGGAATCTCCAGGGGCGTGACATCGACGATGTCATTGGCCTTCATCCGCGTCTGCGCGCGGCTTTCGCTACGCAGCTTGCGCGCCAGCTTATGGCGGGTACGCAGCGGCAGGTGCCGCAGGATAAACAGGGTGATCGGGTTGCGCAGGTAGCGACGCAGCTTCATGTAGGCTTCGTCGCGGGTGCAGAGGCTGTCGCCGTGCATCAACAGCACGGGTTCGCCATTGAACTGCACGACACTCGGATCCTTGAGCAGGGTGCAGCCGGCCTGTTTGCAGAACGCCTTGCCCAGCATGAAGTCGCGGTTGCCGTGCATCAGAAAAATCGCCGTGCCGCTGTCGCTCAACTCGCGCAGGGCCTGGCAGATGGAACGCTGGAACGGCGTCATGGCATCGTCGCCAATCCACGCCTCGAAAAAGTCGCCCAGAATGTAGAGAGCACTCGCCGAACGGGCGCGTCCGGCGAGCAAATCCAGAAACGCCCGGGTAATGTCCGGGCGCTCCTCTTCCAGATGCAAGTCTGAAATCAGCAGTATCACTCAATGATCTCGGCTTTCTCGATGATCACGTCGTCTGCCGGTACGTCCTGGTGGCCGGACTTGGAAGTGGTGGCCACGCCTTTGATCTTGTCGACAACGTCCTGGCCTGCGGTCACTTTGCCGAATACCGCGTAGCCCCAGCCTTGCACGTTCTTGCCGCTGTGGTTGAGGAAGCTGTTGTCAGCCACGTTGATGAAGAACTGCGCGGAAGCCGAATGCGGCTCCATGGTGCGGGCCATGGCGACGGTGTACTTGTCGTTGGAAAGACCGTTGTCGGCTTCGTTCTGGATGCTTGGGCGCTTGTCTTTCTTTTCTTTCATGCCTGGCTCGAAACCGCCGCCCTGGATCATGAAGTTACCGATGACACGGTGGAAAACGGTGTTTTCGTAGTGACCGGCTTTAACGTACTCGACGAAGTTGGCCACGGTGATCGGGGCTTTGTCGGCGTTCAGTTCGAGGACGATGTCGCCGAAGTTGGTAGTCAGTTTGACTTGGGTCATGATCGTTACTCATCAAGAGGAATTCGTGGTGTTGGGACATTAGGTCCCGCAACCGGTTCAGCCAGTCTCGGCCAAGGTGCGCAGTTTAGCGTGACAGGCGCGAATTTCGAGGCTGTTTTTTCATTTACGGCCTATTAAATACGACGGTTTACAGGGTGCGCTCTGTCAGGTACTTGACGGCATCGGCTATGATAGCGGCTTTGTTTTGTCCGGCCTTCATTACGGCCACGCACCAGTACGTTCAAGGATCCTATGAGCAAGCCCACTGTCGACCCTACCTCGAATGCCAAGACCGGCCCTGCCGTGCCGGTCAACTTCCTGCGGCCGATCATCCAGGCAGACCTGGACTCGGGCAAGCACACGCAGATCGTCACCCGTTTTCCGCCTGAGCCCAACGGCTACCTGCACATCGGCCATGCCAAGTCGATCTGCGTGAACTTCGGCCTGGCCCAGGAGTTCGGCGGCGTCACGCACCTGCGTTTCGACGACACCAACCCGGCCAAGGAAGACCAGGAATACATCGACGCGATCGAAAGCGACGTCAAGTGGCTGGGCTTCGAATGGTCCGGTGAAGTGCGCTACGCCTCGCAGTATTTCGACCAGTTGCACGACTGGGCGGTGGAGTTGATCAAGTCCGGCAAGGCCTATGTCGACGACCTGACCCCTGAACAAGCCAAGGAATACCGCGGCAGCCTGACCGAGCCGGGCAAGAACAGCCCGTTCCGCGATCGTTCGGTTGAAGAGAACCTCGACTGGTTCGCCCGCATGCGCGCCGGTGAGTTCCCGGACGGTGCACGTGTGCTGCGGGCCAAGATCGACATGGCCTCGCCGAACATGAACCTGCGTGACCCGATCATGTATCGCATCCGTCACGCGCATCACCACCAGACCGGTGACAAGTGGTGCATCTACCCGAACTACGACTTCACCCATGGTCAGTCGGACGCCATCGAAGGCATCACCCACTCGATCTGCACCCTGGAATTCGAAAGCCACCGTCCGCTGTACGAGTGGTTCCTCGACAACCTGCCAGTACCGGCCAACCCGCGCCAGTACGAGTTCAGCCGCCTGAACCTGAACTACACCATCACCAGCAAGCGCAAGCTCAAGCAGCTGGTCGATGAAAAGCACGTCAACGGTTGGGACGACCCGCGCATGTCCACGCTGTCGGGCTTCCGCCGCCGTGGCTACACGCCGAAGTCGATCCGCAACTTCTGCGAAATGATCGGCACCAACCGTTCCGACGGCGTGGTCGACTTCGGCATGCTCGAATTCAGCATCCGTGACGACCTCGACCACAGCGCCCCGCGCGCCATGTGCGTGCTGCGTCCGCTGAAAGTCGTGATCACCAACTATCCGGAAAGCCAGGTCGAGAACCTCGAACTGCCATGCCACCCGAAAGAAGACATGGGCGTGCGCGTCCTGCCGTTCGCCCGGGAAATCTACATCGACCGTGAAGACTTCATGGAAGAGCCGCCAAAGGGCTACAAGCGCCTGGAACCGAACGGCGAAGTGCGCCTGCGCGGCAGCTACGTGATCCGCGCCGACGAAGCGATCAAGGACGCCGATGGCAACATCGTCGAACTGCGTTGCTCCTACGATCCGGACACCCTGGGCAAGAACCCTGAAGGCCGCAAGGTCAAGGGCGTGGTGCACTGGGTGCCGGCCGCTGCCAGCGTCGAGTGCGAAGTGCGCCTGTACGATCGTCTCTTCCGTTCGGCCAACCCTGAGAAGGCCGAAGACAGCGCCAGTTTCCTGGACAACATCAACCCTGACTCGCTGCAGGTACTCACCGGTTGTCGTGCTGAACCCTCGCTGGGCAATGCACAGCCGGAAGACCGTTTCCAGTTCGAGCGCGAAGGTTACTTCGTCGCGGATATCAAGGACTCGAAACCGGGCGCTCCGGTGTTCAACCGTACCGTGACCCTGCGTGACTCCTGGGGCCAGTGATTCAAGGAAATAACGTGCTTACGATCTACAACACGCTCACCAAGAGCAAAGAAGTCTTCAAGCCGCTCGATGGCAACAAGGTGCGCATGTACGTGTGCGGCATGACCGTGTACGACTACTGCCACCTGGGGCACGGTCGCAGCATGGTCGCGTTCGACCTGGTGACCCGCTGGTTGCGCTTCAGTGGTTACGACCTGACCTACGTGCGCAACATCACCGACATCGACGACAAGATCATCAACCGGGCCAATGAGAACGGCGAGTCGTTCGAAGCCTTGACCGAGCGCATGATCGCGGCGATGCACGAAGACGAAGCGCGCCTGAACATCAAGAAGCCGGACATGGAGCCGCGCGCCACGGACCACATCCCTGGCATGCACGCGATGATCCAGACCCTGATCGACAAGGGCTACGCCTACGCCCCGGGCAATGGCGACGTGTACTACCGCGTCGGCAAGTTCATGGGCTACGGCAAGCTGTCGCGCAAGAAAATCGAAGACCTGCGCATCGGCGCGCGCATCGAAGTCGACGAGTCCAAGCAGGACCCGCTGGACTTCGTGCTGTGGAAAGCCGCCAAGCCGGGCGAGCCAAGCTGGGAATCGCCATGGGGCGCCGGGCGTCCGGGCTGGCACATCGAGTGCTCGGTGATGTCCACCTGCTGCCTGGGCGAGACCTTCGACATCCATGGCGGCGGCAGCGACCTGGAGTTCCCGCACCACGAAAACGAAATCGCCCAGAGCGAAGCGGCCACTGGCAAGACCTACGCCAACGCGTGGATGCATTGCGGCATGATTCGCATCAATGGCGAGAAGATGTCCAAGTCCTTGAACAACTTCTTCACCATTCGCGATGTGCTCGACAAGTACCACCCGGAAGTCGTGCGTTACCTGCTGGTGTCGAGCCACTACCGCAGCGCCATCAACTATTCGGAAGACAACCTCAAGGACGCCAAGGGCGCCCTGGAGCGTTTCTACCACGCGTTGAAAGGCCTGCCGACTGTTGCTCCTGCTGGTGGAGAAGCCTTCGTCGAGCGATTCACCCAGGTGATGAACGACGACTTCGGCACGCCGGAAGCCTGCGCGGTGCTGTTCGAGATGGTCCGCGAGATCAACCGCCTGCGCGAGAGCGATCTCAACGCAGCGGCCGGCCTGGCTGCCCGATTGAAAGAACTGGCCAGCGTGTTGGGCGTATTGCAGCTCGAAGCCGATGACTTCCTGCAAGCCGGCGCCGAAGGGCGTGTGGATGCGGCTGAAGTCGAAGCGCTGATCGCTGCGCGCCTGGCGGCACGTGCCGGCAAGGACTGGGCCGAATCCGACCGCATCCGCGACCAGCTCACCGCCATGGGCGTGGTGCTGGAAGACGGCAAGGGCGGGACGACCTGGCGTTTGGCTGACTGATTGCTGCTTGCGTTACAGACAAAACCCGCCTTGTGCGGGTTTTTGTTTTTGGGCAGATTGGCGGGTTCCAGTGGTGTTTGATCTGGCGCCTTCGCTGGCAAGCCAGCTCCTACAGGGTCGCGTCGTTCGCCAACATTTCGTACACCACGGACACTGTAGGAGCTGGCTTGCCAGCGAAGAGGCCCGTCCGACCAACTCATCACTCAGCCTGGCGCAACCGCTTGTAAAGGGTATTGCGACTAACCCCCAACCGCCGGGCCAAATGCGAAATATTCCCCCCCACCGCCTGCAACTGCCGATTCAACGCCTCGGCATCATCAAGATCCACCGCCAATGGCTCCGCCGTCTCCACCGGCTCCATCTCCAGATCGACAAAAAAATCATCCGGCAAATGCTCCGGCCGCACCTGTTGTTCCTCGGCCATGGCCAGCGCCACCTGCATTACGCTGCTGACCTGCCTTAGATTCCCCGGCCACGGATGACGGCTGAACAATTCCAGCACTTCGCGGCTCAATCCCGCCCATTGCGAAGGCTCGCGGTGCTGTTCCCACAAGCGTTTGAACAGCGCCTCCTTGTCACTGCGCTCTCTCAACGGCGGCAGTTCCAGGGTCAGGCCGCCGATTCGGTAGTACAAATCCTCGCGAAAACGCCCCAGTTGCACCTGCTCACGCAAAGAACGGTTGGTCGCGGAAATGATGCGGATGTCCACCGGGAATAACTCACTGCTGCCCACCGGCTGCACGCATCGCTCCTGCAACACACGAAGCAAACGGGCCTGGGTCGGCAGCGGCATGTCGCCGATTTCATCGAGGAACAGCGTGCCTTTGTCGGCCTTGCGAATCAGGCCGATACTGCCTTTCTGGTTGGCCCCGGTGAACGCGCCTTTTTCATAGCCGAACAGTTCTGACTCCACCAGTTCTGCGGGGATCGCGGCGCAGTTCACGGCGATGAACGCCTGTTTGCTGCGCGAGCTGGCCTGGTGCAGGGCTTTGACGAACACTTCCTTGCCGACCCCGGTTTCGCCATGAATCAACAACGGAATGTCTTTTTCCAGCAAGCGCTCGGCCTGGCGTACGGCTTTTTCTACACGGCTGTCGCCAAAATGCAAAGTATTGAGGCTGATTGCTGCCGGTGCTTGTACGGCAGGTTCAACGAACACTCTGGCCTGGATCGGCACCTGTGTCGGACGTTTGAGCAAGCATTGGAAACGATTGCGTCCGGAGGCCTGGAGCGAGAAGGGCAGGCCTTCGGGTTGGTTCAGCAGCTCCAGCAGCGAGACCTTGAACAGGCTCTCGACACTGACCCGCGACAGGCGCACGCCAAGCAGGTTGTCGGCGCGGCGGTTGGCGGACAGCACCTGGCCGCTCTCATCGAAAATCAGCAAGCCGGCCCACTGGCTGTCGAGGTTGTTCAGGCCGGTGTTGAAAGTCAGTTGAAAATGCTGGCCGTGGAACAGGTTGAGGATCAGCCGGTTTTCCACGGTCTGGCTCATCATCTTGACCATGCCCAGGGTATGGGAGGGCGGCAGGTAGCTGTCGCTGGATACATCCAGCACGGCGATGACCTTGCGCTCGGCATCGAAAATCGGCGCGGCGGAACCGGTCATGAAGCGGTTGGCCTTGAGGAAGTGCTCATCGTGCTCGATGTGCACCGCCTGCTCGCAGGCCAGGGCGGTACCGATCGCGTTGGTCCCGCTGCAGCGCTCCATCCAGCTGGCGCCCGCGCTGAAGCCACGGGTCAGGCTCGGCTGGATAAACCGTTGGGTGCCCCAGGACGTCAGCACCTGGCCCTGATTGTCGGCGAGCATGATCAGGCAGTTGGAGTTGCTGAGGATGTTTTCGTAATACGGCAGCACTTCCTGATGGGTGGTCTGCACCAACGAATGCTGGCTCTCCAGCAACTGCGCGATGCCTTCAGCCGGCAGCTGGTCGAACGCCGGGGTGCTCTGGTGATCGAGGCCGAACGCGCGGCAGCGGGACCAGGAGTCCTGGATGATGGCGTCGTGGGATAGCGCGGTGGCAGGTACGGCCATGACAGTCAGCCTCTGAATCAGCATTTTTATTGTTTTTATGGTGCATGCGATCCCCTGTAGGAGCTGCCGCAGGCTGCGATCTTTTGATCTTGAAAAACAAAATCAAAAGATCGCAGCCTGC